>JBDSML010000075.1:0-56689 GCA_039915865.1 Gemmatimonadaceae bacterium
TACGTGACGTCGAGACCCGGCGGCATCTTCGACGCGAGCTTCTTCGCCAGCATCGGAAAGTTCGGATGCAGATAGATGGTCGTCGCATGCTGTAGCGTACCGACCTGCTGTGTCACGCGATCGACGAACTTCGGATGACAGTGGCCGACCGAGACGGTGACGATGCCCGCGAGAAAGTCGAGATAGCGCTTGCCCGTTTCATCGTAGAGATACTGCATGTGCCCTTCGACGATGAGCAGCGGCTCCTTGTAGATCGTGTACACGGCGGGATTCGTGTACTGCTTCCGCATCGCGATGAGCTCGTCCTTCGGCGGGCCGTCGTACGGGCGTGGCTGATGGTCGGTGTGCGGAAGCTCGAGCTGCGGTGCGATCGTCGTCATGATTGGTCTCGTTGTAGTTACGAAAAATCAGAACCCCGGATTTACCGCAGAGGACGCAGAGAAGCAGAGGAACGCAGAGGACGGCGGAAAAGCAATGCAAAACAAAGCAAGAAAAAATGCAGTTCTGGTTTCCTCTGCGTACCTCTGCTTCTCTGCGCCCTCTGCGGTGAGAATGTTCTTCCGCTTTCTAAGAGGGTGCCAACTCCGCATCCGGCGCAGCATACCCTTCAACAGGCTCATACCCACCCTGATACCCCTCACCTTCCGGCCGACGAATCTGCGATTGCAACACCACGCGATCGCGCCGAATCCCACGGAAATCGGAAACCGACTTCCACCCCTTGTCCGCATTCCGTTCGAGGAACGCATCCAGCCCGCTGTTCAGGCGCTGAATGACATGCGGACCAATCGCCGAATCCAGCATCGCCGCCGTGCACACCTGGACAGTGCCGGCACCCAGAAGGAAATAGGAAAGCGCCTGCGCGAAATCCGACACCCCACCGATTCCTGAAAACTCCCGATCGGGGAATGCCTGCGTCATCTTCGCCATGTTGGCCAGCGCCATCGGCAGGATGGCTGGCCCACCCAAGCCACCACTCGACACGAAGCCATCCACGTTGATCTCGAATTCCAGCGTCTCCGGATCGATGATCGGTAGCGACGGAAACGTGTTCGACGACACCATCGCATCCGCACCACCGCGGAAGCACGCCGCCGCTTCGACCACCATATCGCGCGTCGCCGGCGTCAGCTTCGTCCACACAGGGATCTTCGAGACTTCCTTCACCGCCTCAGTGACCACGGAACAGAGCCCCTCATCCTTGCCGATGTTGGAGCCCATGTCCTTTCGATCCATGTGCGGACACGAAAAATTGCACTCGATACCATCGGCGCCAGCGTCCTGCACCGCCTCGGCGAGATGCTGCCAGTTGCGCAGCTCCTTGTCGTTCCCCGATCCCGCCATGATCGACGCGATGAGCATCTTCGTCGGATGCGCCGCCTTGATCCGTTGTATGCGCGGCACCCACCAGTCGATCGTCTTGTCGGAGATCAACTCCCAGTTCCACGACGAATGCAGCGCCGCGCCTGGCCGCTTCTTCATCGACACGTACGCGTCCTCCGCGCTCGTGCGCATGAACTTCGCCTTCGCCCCGACGACGTTCGTCACCGGATGCATGCCGATGGTCTTCGTGACGACGCCCCCCCATCCCGCGTCGAACGCGCGCATGATGTTGTTCTCCGACTCCGTCGGCGGCGCCGACGACAGCAGGAACGGATTCTCGAACTTGATGCCCGTGAACGTGACGGTGCGGTCAGCCATTTGGGTCGAGCCTCCTCAGCTCATCCAGTTGACGCCTGCTTCCTTGTTCCACTTCGTGGTCATCTTCTTCGCCTGCGTCCAGAACTCGATCGACCCTCGACCCGTGATATCCCCGACGCCGAACTTCGAATCGTTCCATCCACCGAATGAAAACGGCTCACGCGGCACCGGCACGCCGACGTTCACGCCGACCATTCCCGCGCTCGCATGCTCCATCACGTAGCGCGCGACGCCGCCGCTCTCCGTGAACACCGATGCCGCATTTCCATACGGTGACGCGTTCTCGATCGAAATCGCTTCCTCGACGTTCTTCGCACGCACGATAACCAACACCGGACCGAAGACTTCTTCCTGCGCGATCGCCATGTCCGGCGTCACGTGGTCGAGAATCGTCGGTCCGATGTAGTAGCCATCCTCGCGTCCCTTCACGACCACATTGCGACCGTCCACGACCAGTGTCGCGCCCGCCGCGACCGCCTCGTCGATATAGCGCGTGATACGCTCCTTCGACGCCGCCGAGATCACCGGACCCACATCCGTGCCCGGCACCATCTTCGACGCCACCTCGGCCATTCGCGCAATGATGTGATCCGTCGCCGACACGGCGACCATCACCGACGCCGCCATGCACCGCTGTCCCGCGCAGCCCGACATCGACGCCACGACATTCGACGCCGTCATCTCGCGATCCGCATCGGGCATGACGATCAGGTGATTCTTCGCGCCGCCGAGCGCGAGGCAGCGCTTGAGATTCGACGTCGCGCGACGGTAGACGATCTGCGCCACCTTCGTCGAGCCCACGAAGCTCACCGCGGCGATGCCTGGATCATCGCAAATCGCTTCGACGACCTCGCGTCCGCCATGCACCACCTGCAATACGCCCGGTGGCAACCCTGCTTCGGCGAGCAATTCCACGATGCGGCGCGCCGAGAGCGGCACGAGCTCCGACGGCTTCAGGATCATGCAGTTGCCGAGCGCGATCGCATTCGGGATCGACCAGTTCGGCACCATGTTCGGGAAGTTGAACGGCGTGATCGCCGCGACGACGCCCACCGGAAACCGCTCGACGCGGCACTCCACGCCGCGGCTCACCTCGAGCACTTCGCCCGTGACGATCTGCGGCAACGAGCACGCGAACTCCGTCAGCTCCGCCGACTTCAATACTTCCGCGCGCGCTTCACTCGCGATCTTGCCATTCTCTTCCGTGACGAGCGCAGAGAGCTCGTCGATGTTGCGCTCGAGCAACGCCGTGTACCGGTAGAGCACCTGCACGCGCTCCTTGATCGGCGTCGTGGACCAGGCGGGGAAGGCGGCGCGGGCAGCGGTGACGGCGGCGTCGACGTCACGCGCTGAGGAGAGCGGCACGCGCGAGAGCACAGCGCCACTGCTCGGGTCGTACACATCCAGGGTCGGGGCATCCGGCGACACAAAAGCGCCGCCGATGCAGTTTTGCACTTCGGCGTATTTCATGGGCTAACATGGGAACCGGACCCCGCGCGAGCAAGCGTTCCGAGCCTGAAAGCCAGCCCTGCATGAGCATGAGCATGAAGCCTCCAGCTTTGAGCCAATCAGAGCTCGAAGCTCGAGCTACAGCCCTAGCCCGAGCTTTGACATGCTGATGGCTGGAGGCTCATGCTCATGCGTTCTACTGCGCCCGCTGCTCCGGCGGTGTCACGCGTGGCGTCTTGCCGGTCGTTTTCGCCCGATCGGCCACCGACTGCACCAGGGCAGCGAGGCGATGTCGTTCCAATGGCAGCGTGAGGTCCGCGAGCACGGCTCGCTGGAGCGCCGGAAGCAGCGGCGCCGGCTGCATTGCGGCCGAACGGTAGAGAAGTCGAGCGCCACCAGCAGCGATGGGCACTGCGAGGAGCTCCGCTCCCGCGCTGCTCGCCAACGCGCGATCGATCACCAGGACGAGCGGCGGAAGGCTCACCGCAAGCTCGCGGGCGTCGCTCAACGATGTGGTGACCGCGGGGCGATGGCCAAGAGCGGCCAGTGACTGCGCCAACCCTTCGAGCAGCGCGACATCCGTTCCTACCAACATCACATACGTCATCGTTTTGGGCGAGCTCCACTGAAACGTCTCGCGGCGCCAAATTCAGCGCCGAACGAGCGAAGCAGACGCCGCGCTCGTACTCGTTATGTACAACTACAGCGAATGCAACAGCAGCTTCGGTGCCGTTTTGACCTTCGACCTACGTGAAGAGACCCTCGAGGATTGATAGCGCGAAATACGCCACGATCGGTGTGATGTCGATCATGCCGATCGACGGAATCACGCTCCGCAGGGGACGTAGCATCCACTCCGTCGCTCCATAGGACCAGCGCAGCCAGCGGCTTGCCGCCGCCCTCGGGAACCACGAACCGAGCACCCGGACGAGGAGCGCCAAGCGAAGAAAGGCAAAAGTCCAGTGGATGATCAGCCTCAGGATGCCGCCGGGCCCCATCGTGCTCGCAGCCAACGCTTGCCCAAGCAAGCTCGTCAACATGTCGATCGCAGCGAGGAATAGCGCCGCGATGACGACGTACGCCACCACCGCCCACAGCGGAGTTGCCGATTGATGACCGCCCGATCGGAGCACCTGACGTTCGACGCCGGCAAGCCGAGGGTCGACGTTCGAGCGGAGGAAGCGGGCAACGGAACTGAACGGATTGATGCGGCGCGTTCGCGTTGCCCAATCCACGGCAGCCACCGCGGCCAGGATGACGCCACCCGCGAGCAGCACCGTACGCGAGATGGCGGAGATCGACGCGAGAAGCGCAAACGCAGCGTTCATGAGGCAAAGCTGCTGGCGGGACGGCGACGCTTCAAGTACGCTCGGACGCCAATTTAGATTCCCTTCGTCACAACTCGCCGCCAATGCCCACAAAAACCGCAGCTACCCGCCGCTACTGGCTCGTGAAGTCGGAGCCGGACGTCTTCTCATTCGACGACCTGCTCGCTCGTCCCCAGAAGACGACGCACTGGGACGGCGTGCGAAACTACCAGGCGCGCAACACCATGCGCGACGACATGAAGAAGGGCGACCTCGTCTTCTTCTACCATTCGAGCGCCGATCCCACCGAGATCGCGGGCGTCGCCGAAGTGGTGCGTGAAGGCTATCCGGATCCCACTGCGCTCGATCCGAAAGACTCGCACTTCGATCCCAGGAGCAAGGCCGACGCGCCCTCGTGGTACATGGTCGACCTCAAGGCGGTCGAGAGACTCAAGCGTCCCATCTCGCTCGCCGAGCTGCGTACGATGAAGGGCCTCGAGAAGATGACGTTGCTCCAGAAGGGCAGCCGTCTCTCCGTTCAGCCGGTGACAGAAGGGGAGTGGAAGATCATTCATGCAGCTGGCATGAAGGGGTGACGGGAGCAGGAGCGCGAGCGTGAACCCTTTGCTCAATGATGCCGCAATAGCAGCCACAGTCCGCTCACCGTGCCGATCACGGCCACGGTGGCGCGGACGAATTGCTGCGGCACCCGCTGCGCCGCCTTCGAGCCGAGATACCCGCCCGTCATCGAGCCGACGAGCATGACCAGCGCGATCGGCCAGTCCACGATGCCGCTCGCGGCGAAGCTCACCGACGCCACCATGTTCATGCAGAACCCGCCCCAGTTCTTCAGGCCATTCATCCGGTGGAGATTGGTGAATCCCATGAAGCCGAGCGCGGCGAGCATCAGGATGCCGACGCCGGCGCCGAAGTAGCCGCCGTAGATCCCGATCGTGAACTGCCAGACGAGAAGAATCGGCGTCGGGCCGGACTCCGTCAGCGCCGCGTCGTCGAGCACGGTGGTGTGATGGCGACGCACCCACGCCAACAGCGGGCGCTGGACGACGAAGAGCGTCGTCGCGCCGAGGACCAGCCAGGGCACGACGTGATCGAACGTCGTACCGGGTGTGTGCAGTAGCAGCCATGCTCCCAGCCCGCCGCCGAGGAGCGACGGCAACGTCAGTGACAGCGCCCACTTGCGAGCACCGGCCAGCTCGGCGCGATAGCCCAGCATGCTCGTGAGCGCACCCGGCACGAGCGCCACGGTGCTGGTCGCGTTGGCGACGAGTGGCGACATCCCCGCCGCGACGAGCGCGGGGAAGGTCAGGAGCGTTCCACCGCCGGCGATGGCGTTCATGATTCCGGCAAGGAATGCCGCGCCAGCCACGAACAACAGGCGCCCGACGGGCACGGCAACCAGCGACGAGTTCGAGAGCAGCAGGGAAGTGCGGGTTCAGTGTCGGCGAGGAACCACCGGCCAGCCGAAAGGATAACCGATCGCGCGGCATGCACGAGCGCAAAATGGCACAATATCGCGCCGCGCCGCACCCGGATACATTTCGGACTTGGGCGGAGCAGGCGCTCTGCCAGAGCTGGGGGCGCATTCCAGGGAGAACGTTGTCATGAGCAAGACGGAGTCGAACGCAGCGGGCGCAACGGAAGGAGGCGCGCTCGAGATCAAGGATACGCGCACCGGGACGAGCTACACCGTCCCGATCATGCCGCCAGCCACGGAAGGCGATACCGCCATCCGCGCGATGGATCTTCGCCCGATCAAGGTCAAGCCGGACGAGTTCGGCCTCATGACCTACGACCCGGCGTTCATGAACACGGCGTCGTGCAAGAGCGCCATCACGTTCATCGACGGCGACAAGGGCATCCTCCGCTATCGCGGCTATCCCATCGAGCAACTCGCCGAAAAGGCGAGTTTTCTCGAGGTGGCGTGGCTGCTGCGTAATGGCGAGCTCCCCACGCAGCCGCAGTACGACGAGTGGTCGCACAAGATCACGTACCACACGTACGTCCACGAGAACATCAAGACGTTCCTGCAGGGCTTTCGCTACGACGCGCACCCGATGTCGATGCTGTGCAGCTCCGTCGCCGCGCTGTCCTCGTTCTATCCGTCAGCCAAGAACATTCAGGACCCCGCGGAGCGCGACATCAGCATCGTGCGTCTCCTCGCCAAGCTGCCGACGCTCGCGGCGTTCTGCTTCCGCCACGTGAAGGGACTTCCCTTCATCTATCCGGACAACGACCTCGGCTACGTCGAGAATTTCCTCTCGATGGTCGCGCGCATGACGGAGCCGAAGTACGAGGGCAACCCGATCTTCGTGAAGGCACTCGAGGTGCTGTTCATCCTCCACGCCGACCACGAGCAGAACTGCTCGACCAGCGCCGTTCGCGCCGTCGGCAGCTCGCACGTCGATCCCTTCTCGGCCATCGCCGCCGGCATTGCGGCGCTCTACGGTCCGCTCCACGGCGGAGCGAACGAGCAGGTGCTGCACATGATCAAGGAGATCGGCGACGTGAAGAACGTCCCTGCGTTCATCGAGGGCGTGAAGGGTGGGAAGGGCAACAAGCTGATGGGCTTCGGCCACCGCGTGTACAAGAGCTACGATCCGCGCGCGCGCATCGTGAAGAAGCTCGCCGACGATGTGTTCAAGGTCGTCGGCGTCGACAAGGATCTCGAGATCGCACTGGAGCTCGAGCGCATCGCGCTGTCCGACGACTATTTCGTCTCGCGCAAGCTCTACCCCAACGTCGATTTCTATACGGGGTTGATCTACCGCTCGATGGCATTCCCCACGGATTTCTTCACGGTGCTCTTCGCCGTGGCGCGCACGGCCGGCTGGCTGTCGCAGTGGGAAGAGATGCTGAACGACAAGGAGCAGAAGATCGCGCGTCCCCGGCAGATCTACACGGGCTACGGCGAGCGTGCGTACGATGGGTCACTGGACTATTCGGCTGGCCAAGGGCGGAAGAAGGACGCGGTTCGGAAGTAAGTCCTCGGGTTGTTGTGCACAATGCGAACGGCCGCCGTCGACATTCGATGGCGGCCGTTTTCAGTCGAGGCTTCACGACCCGTCATCCGTCCTTCGTTTTCCGTCGCGCGTGTTCCTACCCGTTGTCAGCAGTCCGTGGTCCGTGGTCCGTGGTCCGTGGTCCGTGGTCCGTGGTCCGTTTGTAATGCGCGCGAATGATGATCGGCGCAATCGCGTGGTGATGGAGACTCGCACCAGCGCGACGATCTTCGATCATGCAAAACTTTCACAATCTCCGCGCCTGGAACGAGGCGAATCATCTCGCAATCGCGATCAAGCAGCTCACGGCTCGTTTTTCGAGGGCGGAGCACGGATCGCTTCGGAGTCAGATGGTGCGCTCGGCGGAATCGATTGCCGACAACATTGCCGAGGGCTGCGGTGCGGCGACGAATGCCGAGTTCGCGCGATACCTCGATATGGCGATAAAGTCCTCGTCGGAGCTCGAGAGCCAGATAGAGCGCTCACACGGCTACGCGTTGGTACGCGCCCTCGAACGAGAGAGTCTGACGACGCGTGTCTGTGACGTGCGAAAGATGACGTGGGGCCTGCGAAAAAAGGTGCTCGCCATCTCTCCGCGACCTGACAACGAACAACGACGGATCACGGAAAACGAATGACGGAGAACGCATCACGGACTGCGGACTACGGACTGCGGACTACGGACTACGGACTACGGACTACGGACTGCGGACTACGGACTGCGGACTACGGACTGCGGACTACGGGTGGGAACACGCGCGACGGAAAACGAAGGACGGATGACTGTCCGTTCTCCTCGGAGTCGTTCACGACGACTCGCATGCCGTCCGGCCGCGCGAGCGCGGCGTTCGCGCTCCGCTCGCGCAAGTGCGATGCAAAGGCGACACTGACAGCGAGCATGCTCGCGAGAATTGCGACCTTACGATGGATCATCAGATGTCTCCGCGAAACAATCCGCCGATTCATCTGCTCGACGCGCGTAGCGGTATGTCGACGAAGTCTGCGGTGCGCGGCACCTGCAGGAAGGCCACGAGCCATGCTTCGGGAGGTGGAACGAGCTTGCGCGCGCGGAGGTCGAGCCACCCGCCGGTCGACCTCACCGTTGCCGCACGCTCTCCTGATGCAGTCCAGATCTCGTTCTCGATCACGAAGCGCGCGCCGTCGGCGCTCATCGCCAGCAACGTGTAGGTGACGGTGACGTTCTCGTGCAGTTGCACCTCGTGGAAGTATTCCACTTCGTCCTTGCGCACCACCGGACCCAGCCCCATGCGACGGAACTCACTCGGTGGAAAGCCATGCTCGGCGAAGAACGCCATGCGTACGTCGGCCGCGAGATCGAGGTACGCGGTGTTCGCCATGTGACCGTTGATGTCCATCGCGCCCCAGCCCGCGAGAAAGTTCTTCGCGTATCGTTCGCCGTGATGGGTAGTCATCGCACGACGGGCAGGATGAGGCGTGACGGATATACGGAGGTGTGATGCACGCTGTTCGACGCCGACCGGAATGCCGTCTCGTCGTAGTTGCGTCCGCCCGTATTCAGGTTGCGGTCGAAGCGCGGGAAGCTCGAGCTGGAGATCTCCACGCGCAGCCTGTGGCCCGCGGGCAAGTACCACGACGTCGCGTGCAGGTCGATCGGCACTTCGTACACCGTGTCGGCCACCATCATGCGCGGCTTGTCGAACCCGTCGCGATACCGCACCCGCGTGATGCCTTCCTGCATGTTCATCACGCGCCCGTCGGGGAAGACGTCGAGCACTTTCACGGTGACGTCGGTGTCGGGCGCGCGTGAGCTCAGATGGACGACAGCGCGCATCGGTCCCGTGAGTTCCAGTCCGTCGCGAAGTGCGTCGCCAGTATAGACGAGCACATCGGGTCGCCGCTCGATGTCGGCGTTGTCGAACGAACCGGGGACGTCCTTCGGATTGCCGGTGCAGCAGATGGAGCCGCCGCGGGAAGGAACCGGATTGCCGGGATCGTACGTGAACGTGTCAGCGCGCTCGCGTGTGGGCACCGTGACGCTCAGCCGCCCGGTACCGCTCGAGGTGTTGGCCTTGCCGTCACTGCGCAGGTAGAACGCGGTCTCCTGCATGCCCTTCACCGGCCACGTATCAGACGTGCGCCACTCGTTGCGGCCGATGACGTAATACTGGAATCGCGGGAGCGAGTCGAGCGCGTGCTCATTTCCGCGAAGCCACCGGTCGAACCACGCAAGGTACGTTTCGAAATAGTGGAGACGCGCGTCACCCACCATCAAATCGCCGACTCTCGTCTGGCTCGACGCGCGCTCGGATGAACAGTGCGTGGTCGGCGAAATAATCGCGTACTGGCCGTTGCGCGCACGGTCGTTGAGGCCGTTCTTGCGAAAGATCTCCGCTTCCACCAGCGCTTCTCCGGCGAGATCGAACCAGGACGACACATGCAGCGCGGCGACGCCGACACTGTCCTTGTCGGTGAGATAGCCGCGCGCATCCCACCACGGATCATCCGGCGACCGCTCGAGAAAGTTGCGCCAGTCCCACGAGGGTGATCCGGCGCGATCCGTCATGTCGATCACCGGAAGTGTGCGGAAGAACGATGCGAGATCCACGTTCGGCATCGGACGCGCGCCCTTGTCCACCGAGGCGAACACCGGCATCCAGCCGAAGTTGATGGAGATCGAAAACGCTCCGCCTTCCACCGATCCCCAGAACTGCCGCTTGCGCCCCACGCGTCCGAGGTTGCCGCCCGCGGCCTGCGCGATTGCCGCGATGTGACGCGGATTCCGCTGCTGCGCAGCGACGATCTGTCCTTCGCCGAGGTATGAGCAGCCGTAGGTGCCGATCCGTCCAGTCGACCACGGCTGCGCACCGATCCAGTCGAAGGCATCGGGCCAGTCGGTCGTGTCTCCTTCGTAGACCCGGAATGTCCCCTCGGACGCGAACTTGCCGCGCACGTCCTGCACGACGACGCCATAGCCGTGCGACGCGAAGAACGTCGCCGCCGCATCTCCATTCGGATTCGCCGACTTGTTGTACGGTGTGCGAATGAGGATAGTGGGCACCGCGCCGGTGACATC
This sequence comes from Gemmatimonadaceae bacterium, assembly GCA_039915865.1. Taxonomy (GTDB): domain Bacteria; phylum Gemmatimonadota; class Gemmatimonadetes; order Gemmatimonadales; family Gemmatimonadaceae; genus AG11. Next base: position 10,533 of record JBDSML010000075.1, read on the forward strand.
CTTCGGACGATAGATGTCGGTGGCCAGCCGCACGCCGTCGCGCATCGGAACCATGACGGCGCGCTCGATGACCACCTCATGCGCGCCTGGCGGCCGCGGGTACGGTGCGCCCGACGTGGCCTGTGCGGCGCTCGTCGTTGATGTCGCCACCGCGGCGAGTGCTGCCACCGCGATGACGCGACGGCTCGGGAGTTGGATCGTGTGCTGCATCGCAGTCATCCGTGGTCGTGACGCGGGAGTCTCGCACTTCGGCCGCTCGGCGTCAAACGAATGGCAGGAGGCCGAGGAAGTCCCCGGCATCGCGGACAACCTCCTCCTTCCTCCGGGCACCGAGGAGTTCATCGCGAAGCATCGCAACCGGTAGATCGCGTGTCAGCCGAAATGGTCCCGCCGAAATAGATGCCGCCGAATGCGATGCCAGTTGCCACCACCCCGAGTGCACCGAACGCCAGGAGAGTCCGGGTGCGCCGGCGCGAGAACTCTCGACCATATCGCCACGCCGCAAACTCCGACAGCCTCCCTTCGCTCATCGAGCGGCGTGAGGTTCCAGCGAGCGCAGTGCGCGCAGATCACCCAGAGTCGTCCCTTCCCGGAGTCGAAGGCGAGCTTGCTGCCGACCTGAAAATGCTCGACGGATTCGTTGGTCCCGAGGTCCTCGGTGCAGTGGATGCAGCGCGTGAACATTCGCTAACAGCCTGTCGGACGCGCGTAGCCGCCACTTCCCTTGTCGCCCGCTGGAACAACCGCCGCGACGCGAGTGTGAGCCGGCCGGAAATCGGCGACCAGCTGGATCAGCGGTCCGTTGTACGGCGCGCGTCGGCGCTCGACGACGATCACGTGACTCACGGCAAGCTCCCGGCCGAGGTGATCCGCGAGACAGAGACGCTCCCCGCGCCATTGTTCGCCGACGATGTCAGCGATGTCGCCATCCGTCGGGCGCCAATCGTGCCTGACGGCAAGCCAGTCGCCGATGCCTCGGGCGAACGGTGCGATCATCGGATATGCGCTGCTCGGCTGCAACGTGGTGTACGCCAGCCCGATTGCGCGATCGAACGTGCCGCATCCGACCTCGACGTCGACGTACTTCACGCGCACTGCCAATCCGAGCTCGTGATCTTTCGGAATCATGTCCTAAGCGTATCACGCGTCCCGCGTTTCGGGGAGCCGACGCTCGATGCCGGCAAGCCCGCGCTGCACGAACGTGCGATAGCCGTCGTCCGGCAGCGCACCCACGTGCGACTGCGCCGTCGCCAGGGCGTCGCGCGCTGCCGCATGCTCCCCCGCCACCAGCAACGCATCCGCGAGGTTCAAGTACAGCGACGCCTTGAACTGGTCCGTGCGACCATCCGTCACGGCCTCCGCATGCCGTGCGGCTAACGCATTCCAGTGCACGCGTCTTTCCGCGCTGGGCTGATGACGCGCGAGAAAGTGCGCGGCGATGCTCGCATCGTAGTCGTCCGTGCGGGCGTCCCACGCCTGCTCGAACAGCTGCCTGGCTTTCTCCGCCTCACCCTCGATGGCCATGCCGGCCGCACAGAGCACGACGACAGGATTGCCTTGATCAAAATTCATCGCAGCGGAACCGGTGTAACGACGACGTCAGGACACATGGGGAATATCGGGTTGCCACGTCGGCGGAGCATCGAAGACTATTCGACGTACGTGTGTCGTGTGTCTACGGGTGCGAAGCGACCGAATTCTCGATTCCGACGACGTGTGCCTGAATCTTCCCGCCGATGGCGCCACGCCCGAAGCGAGCGGCGAGCGCCTCAGTGACGACGTCCAGCGCTTCACCGAGCCGATTGCCATCGCGCGCGCGCAGTTCGCTGCCTAGCGGCGAGCCGAGACAAAACGCAATCGCGGCGTCGCGAGCCGTCGGCGCCCGGCTTCGCTCGGTTACGGTAACGACTTCGGCCGCTCCCGCAAACCCGCCTGCGGCCAGGTCGCGCCTGATCTGCGCGACGTCGAAGTACCCGTGCGGTGTCCGTGCCATGAAGCGCGGCGGATCATCCGGAAACAGTGCCGTCAATGCGCTCGTCACGACGTCCGCGAATTCATTGTCCTCGATCCGATCCCACACACTGAACAGGAACACACCGCCCGCCGCGAGCACTCGACGCACCTCGGCAAACGCCCTCGCCCTGTCGGGGAAGAACATCACTCCAAACTGGCAGACGACCGCGTCGAAACGACCGTCAGCGAAGGGCAATTGCATCGCGTCCGCCAAACGCCACTCTACCGGACGAGACGTCCCGATCGCCATGCCTTGGTCGAGCATCGCCTGGTTGAGGTCCGTCGCGACGATCGAAACGGAGGCCGGCAGCGTTGACGCCAGCGCGCGCGTCACAACTCCAGTGCCCGCTGCGATCTCGAGCACACTACTCACCGGCCGCGACGCGATGCGGCGCGCCAGGTCGTCGGCATATGGCGCGAAGAGCAGCGGTACGAAGTGTGACTCGTACAGCCTCGCGATGGAGCCGTGGAAGTCCTTGTCGCTTTCGGTAACGCTCATGTGGGCTGCTGCTCGCGTCAGGTGAGAAGGAACATGGCGTGGTGAACGAGCATCACGGTGCCGCGCGCAGACGTTCGACGATGGCGGCCACATGCAGTGCCGTGGTGTCCAGCGCCGGCAGCCCAGCGATGACATCCGTACGCAGCAGCAACGGAAGCTCGGTGCCGCCGAGTATCACCCCGTCGACGCGATGTTCAGTGCGCAACCGGTCGATGAGAGCAATGAACCGCTGTCGCGTGTCGTCGCGGAAATCGCCCTTGAGCAGTTCGCCGATGTAAGCAGCATGTACCCACGTGCGATCTTCGTCGTTTGGCGTCAACACCGTCATCCCGTGACGAGCAAACACGTTGGAATAAAAGGGAGCCTCCATCGTGAAGCGGGTGCCGAGAAGGAGCAGGCGATCCATACCACGACGATGTGCCTCATCCGCGCAGACCTCGACGATGCTGAGCAGCGGCACCGACGATTCCGCGGCAAGCTCATCGAAGACGATGTGCGGCGTGTTGGCCGTCATCGCGATGAAGTCGACCCCCGCACCGGCCAGCCGGTCGATTGAAGAACGCAGATATTGGATGAGGGCGGATCGATCGCTCGCGACCAGCCGCAGCGCGAGCTGGACGTCGAGACTGTCGATGACGATGGACGGCGACGTCGACGTATCGTGCCGCTCCCACGCCGCGAGTATGCGGCGATAGTAGTCGATCGTCGATTCGGGCCCCAGCCCACCGATGATGCCGACGATCGTCACGTACGGCGCCGCGGATCATCTCGCATGGCGAGCTCCTCGATGCAGAATCACGGCGGCGAGTGGGAGGGCTGTGGACATGAGAAGCGCATGCAAAGTCCACACGTGTAGATGGCGCGGACACCGCTTCTCTGCTGCGGAATAGAACGCCGAGACGTCGCTGACGCCACTGCGGACCGGAGCTACTGCGCGCGGAGCTGGCTCACGAAGAAGAGGGTCCCGCCATCTGCCGACGTATCGCCGAGCGACACGCGTGTCGGATAGCCAAGCGCGGGGTCGTACTGCACGTCGATCGGCTGTGTGCCGTCGCGCACGGCTGCGTCGATCACCGCGAAGATCGCTTCGATTGTCGGGAAGTTGCCGGCATAGCTGGCTGGCACCTCCACGCCTGTCCCTGTGTAGTGCCGCGACTCGGCCAACCTGTTGCGGACGGACACCACGACCGGTCCAGCCATCTCCGCGAGGCACTCGCACGAGCGAGCCACCACGAACGTATATGAGGCCGGCGCAGAGATCGACCATCGTGCTCGCGCTGTCGAGAGTTCCTCGAGGGGGCCCGTGACCTGGCTCTTGCATCCACCGAGCGCGAGAGTCAGCAGGGCGATCAGTCCAACGACGCGACGTGAAGCAGGGCGCGAACGCATGGCGAACCTCGAGCGATGGTAGTCGGACACTGACGTCGGAGCTCACTCGCTCAACCTCACGCGTGTGCCGGACGTCACTCGACCGTTCGATCTTCGTCGCGTGCACGCTCGAGCAACCGGTTCAGCTCATCCATTTCTCCGGGCGAGAGATGTCCCAGTTGCCGCGTGTGCATCGCGAGGAGTGGCGCGTCGAGCTCGTCTACCATCCGCAGCCCGTCCGTGGTCAATTGCGTCGTGACCACGCGGCGATCGGCCGTGCTCCGATTCCGCACGACGAGCCCACGCTCCTCCATGCGATCGAGGAGACGCGTGACGTCGGGATCGCGGCCTACCATTCGTTCGCCGATCTCCCCACTCGGCAACCCCTTCGCTCCGGCACCCCGGAGGATTCGCAGGATGTTGTACTGCGGTTGCGTGAGCTCGCGACTGCGAAGCAGCCGGTCGAAGTCGTCGAGCAGTTGGCGCGCGGTGCGGAGCAGGTTCACGAAGAGCAGCTCCTCCGGCGAGCGGAAAGGTCGTGACTGCTTGATCTGCGATTGGAGCTTGCCGTCCACCCAGGATCCCTCGCTGCTGAAATGATTGCGCGGCAATTGGATATGGAATCAAGCACCATGTGTTTGCGCGCAACACCCTCATTTTACCAGGCGGTCATCTACGTCGTCGGTTCGGCCGTTGGAAGCGGCGCGCGCGTCCGACGTCGAGGCATCCTTCGGCGTTCGTCATGTGACGAACACAGCGCACAAGTGACAACCAGACGCGAGCGTCGGTCATGGTCTGCATCGCGCCCACAAGCCCACGTCCACGGAGATAGATCTGATGAAGCGTCTCGCCGCCTTCGCCGTCGCTCTCCTGGCGTGCAGCTGCAGTCGCCCTGCGGAAGAACACTACGGCTTTCTCGCCCGTCTCGGTCGCGACACCGTCTCCGTGGAACGCGTGACCCGCACCGGCAACTCGCTCGTCAGCGACGAAGTCGACCGCTTCCCACGCGTCCGCCAACGACACACCGAAATCACGCTCGGCCCCGATGGCGGTATTCGTCATATCGCGATGGACATCACGACGCCGAGCGAGCCGTCGGCGCAACGTGTGCGCCATGTCGTCGCTGACGTCTCCGCCGATTCGGTGCACATCACCAAGACGGATTCCACAGGCACGAAGAAGTTCGCCTTCGCCACGGGTGGCGCAATCACGATGGCGCACGTGCCGCAGATGTACAGCCTCTACGATGTGTATTTCGAAGCCGCCTTGCGCCGCGCCGACTCACTCAAGCTCGCCGCGGGCGACAGCATTCGCCTGCGCCAGTTCTACATCGACCGAGAGTTCGATCGCTTTCCACTGCACGAAGGGTTCGTGAAGCCACTTCCAGGCGGAAAGGCGGAAATCCATCATGACTGGCTCTCCGGCATCGGCGAAGCGACGTTCGACTCCGCGCATCACATGCTCACGTACTCAGGCACGCGCACGACCTACAAGGTCGACGTGACCCGGACGAACGGCACGCCCGACATCGCCGCAATCGCCACGGGCTTCGCCGCGACCGAGACCAGCATCGGGATGAAGCAGCTCAGCGTGAGAGACACGGCGCGCGCGACCATTGGGGCGGCGGCCTTCTGGGTGGACTACGGCCGGCCGCTTGCCCGAGGTCGCGTGTTGGCAGGCGGCATCCTTCCGTATGATCGCGTCTGGCGCACCGGCGCCAACGCCGCGACACAATTCTCGACATCGGCGCCGATCACGTTGGCCGGCCTGCGCATGCCCGCGGGCATCTACACCCTGTGGACCGTCCCGCGCGAAAAGGGCGTCGCAGATCTCGTCGTCAACAAGCAGCACGGCCAATGGGGAACGGAATACGACGACGCTCACGATCTCGGTATGGCCAGGATGGCGACGGAGACACTCACGTCGCCGAAGGAAGAATTCACCATCTCCATCGTGTCGCACGACGCGCACCATGGCACGCTCGTGATGGAATGGGGACCGTTCCGCTGGTTGGCGCCGATCGTCGTGCCCTGATTGGTGCCCCGAACGCGTCAGCGTTTCGTCCGCAGTGGATACGTCGCACACACTGTCCGCACCGGACATGTCGTGCAGTGGGCCACACGGGCCGTACACACGAGCGCACCGAGCTCCATCAGCGCCTGGTTGTGCGTCCACGTCGCCTTGCCGGTGCGTGGCAACAATTCGCGCGCCACCGACCACAACTGCTTCTGCCCGGCCGTCGACTTGATCACCAGCTCGGGTGCAAAAACGCGCTTGAGCACTCGCGCCACGTTCGTGTCCACGAGCTCCGCGCGACGCTCGTAGGCGAACGAGCTCACGGCGCCCGCGGTGTACGCGCCCACGCCAGGTAGTTCGCGCAGCGAACTAGCATCGGGTGGGAGCGTCGCATACGGATCACGGCCGCGATCCGTCACCACCTTCGCCAACGCGTGAAGATTCCGCGCTCGTGCATAGTAGCCCAGCCCCGACCACGCCTCCGTCACGCGCTTCGGTCGCGCGCGCGCGACGTGATGCAGCGTCGGGAAGGTCTCGAGAAACTCCGCATACTTCGGCACGACACGCGACACCTGCGTCTGCTGCAGCATCAGCTCCGACACGAGAATCCGATACGGATCTCGCGTCTTGCGCCAGGGAAGATCTCGGCCGTTCGCACGGAACCACCGCCGCAACAGCGTTCCGAACCGGCGCACTCGCGCCGGTTCTAGTGTGGAGTCCACTCTGGCGCGGAGGTGAACAGCCCGTCGACGAAGCCGATCCGATGCGCGAGGAAGAGCCCGAACGCAATGCTCGCGACGCCCGACGCGATGCGCAGCGTGCGATTCAGTCCCGCGAACTTGTGCACCGCGAGCAGGCTCGGTGCAGCGATCGACGCGGTGATCAGCAACATGCCGACGATGGTGCCGACGCCGAAGACGCCGAGATACGCGAGTGCCCACCCCGGATTTGGAATGAGCGCGACCTGCGGCAACGTCGCCACCGCAGCGGAGCCGGCGAGACCGTGCACGAATCCCACGGTGAGTGGACGCGCGGTGCTGTCCGCGACGCGCCGTTCACCGCCGGCGAGCGTCAGCAGTCCGAGCACGACGAGCATCACCGCCACGGCAAACTCCAGCGACAGCCCGACGCGCGGTGGAATCGCCGACAGCTGCACCTTGAGCACGATGATCGCGCCGCCGACGAGAATGATCGTCGCCGTATGGCCGATCCCCCACAACACGCCAGTCCGCGCCGCCTTGCCGAGCGACCGCTGCTGCGACACGATCGTGGTCACGGCGACGACGTGATCGGGATCGGTGGCGTGCCGCATCCCGAGCAGAAAGCCCAGCAGCGTGACCGAGAGGAGAGCTGTCAGCATCTATGCCGGCCTCCCGAGTGCCGCGCGCGCCAGGAACGCCCCCGCGAACACGGCAAGGATGCCGAGCGCCACACTTGCGACGATATTCAACATCGCCAGGCCACCTCCACCGTTCTCCATCAGGCCAAGCGTCTCCGCACTGAAACTCGAAAAAGTCGTATACCCACCACATAGCCCGACGGCGAGCAGCAGCCGGGTCGCGTTGCCGTCGTCACCGAGGCGAGCGACGACCACGAGTACCGCTCCGAGGAGCAGGGAGCCGGTGACGTTCACGATCAACGTGCCGACGGGAAACGCGATGGCGCCGACGCGCGGCACCAAGTCGTCGAGCCGGCGCTGCGCCCAGCTGCCGATGACGAACCGAGCCACCCCGCCAAGTGCACTGCCGACCGCGACATAGACGTAGTTCATCATCCCCTGACGTTGCGAACTTTGCGCATTCCAGCGACACAATCTAACGTCCCTCCACCATGACTGCCCCCATCACACTCGGCGACGTCCAGGCCGCTCGCGAGCGCATCTCGCCCTACCTCGCCGCCACGCCTTTCCGCCAGTATCCGGCCCTCGACGCGCTCCTCCCGGGCGTCTTCCTCTTCGTCAAGCACGAGAACGTCCAGCCGACCGGCTCGTTCAAGGTGCGCAACGGCGTCTCGACCATCACCGCCCTCGATGCGGCGCAACGGGCGCGCGGCGTCGTTGGCGCGACCACGGGCAACCACGGGCTCGGCCTGGCGTTCGGCGGCACTCAACTGGGCGTCGACGTCAAGATCTGCGTGCCCGTCGGCAACAATCCCGAGAAGAATGCCGGGATGCGCGCGTGGGGCGCCACGGTGATCGAGGAGGGCAGGGACTACGACGAGGCGGTCGCCGTCGCGCACCGGCTCGTCGAGTCGGAAGGACGCACGCTCTGCCACTCGACGAACAACGTCCACGTGCTCACCGGCGCGGGCACGATGACGCTCGAGATCCTGGAGCAGGGCACGGACCTCGACGTCCTCATCATCGCCATCGGCGGCGGCTCGCAGGCCGTCGGCGCCATCACGGTGGCGCGCGAGCTTCGGCCCAACCTGCGCATCATTGGCGTCCAGGCGACTGGCGCGCCGACGTTGCATGACAGCTGGCACGCGAAGGAGCAGAAGAAGGGACTGCGCGCCGACACGTTCGCCGAGGGCGTCGCCACTCGGTCGACGTACGACTTGACGTTCGGCTCGCTCGTGGAGGGGCTCTCGGACTTCATCACCGTTACCGATGCCGAGACGGCCGAGGCGCTCCGGGTGATCATCTCGACGACGCATCATCTCGTCGAGGGCGCGGGTGCGATGGGTGTCGCCGCGGCGATGAAGCTGAAGGATCAGCTCCGTGGCCAGCGCGTCGGCGTGGTGTTCTGTGGCGCGAATCTCGACAGCGGTGTGCTGCGGAAGATCCTCAATCGGGAGATGTAAGGACTCTCAGCTGACCTTCCGAGTCTTCCGCTTCAGGAAGTCCATCAGGATGAATTGGCCGAGCGTCATCGTCGTCGTGAAGTAGGCCTTGCCGCGGCTGATCTCGCTCATGCGCTTCACGAACTCCACGAGCGCCCGATCGCGTGCGAGCATGAACGTGTTGATCATGATCCCCGACTTCCGGCACGCGGCGACTTCCTGCAGCGTCTTCTCGATGACGGTGACGTCGAGCCCGAACGAGTTCTTGTAAATCTGCCCGTCGGGCATCGTCAGCGCGCTCGGCTTGCCGTCGGTGATCATGATGATCTGGCGCATGTCCTTCTTCTGCGCCATCAACAGCCGCCGCGCGAGCTTCAGCCCTTCCGCCGTATTCGTGTGATACGGACCCACCTGCGCACTCGCGAGCGTCGCCAACGGAATTTCCTCGGCGGAGTCGTGAAAGAGCACGACCTTGATGGAATCGCCGGGGAACTGCGTGCGAATCAGGTGCGTCAGCGCGAGCGCCACCTTCTTGGCTGGAGTAAAGCGGTCTTCGCCATAGAGAATCATCGAGTGCGAGCAGTCGAGCATCAACACCGTCGCGCAGCTCGAGCGATACTCGGCCTGACGGACCATGAGGTCGCTGTAGTCGAGATCCATCGGGACCTCGATCTTCCCCGTGCGAATGAGCGAGTTCTTCAGCGTCTCGTTGACGTCGATGTTCAGGACGTCGCCGAATTCGTACGGCTTGCTCCAGCCGTCAGCCTCGATGCCGGTGGCGAGATACGGCGTGTCGTGACTGCCGAAGCTCGACTTGCCCAGGGAGCCGAGAAGGCCGCGCAGGGTCTTGTAGCCAAGGAAGTCGATACCCTTGCCGGTGAGGCTGAAGTTGACGTCGCGCGCGGCGGCTTGCGCCATCGACCCCTTTCCGACGACCGGCTGATGACCGGCGGGCATCTGCGGCGGCGTCTCGAGGTTGAGATAGCCCTCGGTGATGAGCCGCTGCACCAGGTCGTCGAGCAGCTTGGCGAGCTTGGCCTGCGCCTCTTCGTCGCCTTCTCCGCGAAGTGCCTCGAGCATCTCGGGCGTGAACTGCCCGCTCTGCATCAGGGCGTCGAGGATCGCCTGGCGCAGGGAGTCGAGCGAGCGGTCGCTCGGCTCGTCGAAGCCCATGCCGTAGTACGGCTGCCCGTCGCCGCCGGCGAAACCCGATTGCAGCAGGAAGTCGGCGAGCTTGTCGAGCAGCGACTGGAGATCGACCGCATCGGCCATCTCCGGCGAGAACTTGCTGTAGGTATGGAAGCGCATGGCCATTCTCCTCATTGAGAGATATCGCCGGGGATGAATCGCGGCAATCCAGCGTTGCCTATATTGCCTCGGTGCCTGCCGCCTCCTCGATCAATCCTTTCCGCGTCGTCCTCCGCCACCGGAACTTTCGACTGTTCCTGATCGGGCAGACCCTCTCCCTGGTCGGAACGTGGATGCAGTCGATGGCCATCGGCTGGCTGGCGCTCGAATTGACCGACAGCGCCTTCATGGTTGGCCTCGTCGCGACGGCGTCATCCATTCCGATTCTCGCCTTCACGATGCACGCGGGCGTCATCGTCGACCGTTCTGACAAGCTCAAGCTGGTAAAGCTGGCGCAGGTGGCCTTCCTCGCCGACGCGACGCTCCTCTGGTGGCTCACCTATACCCACCGGATCAACATTCAGGCGCTGATCGCACTCGCGTTCGTCTCGGGGTGCATCTCGGCCCTCGAGATTCCGGCGCGGCAATCGATGTTCATCGACCTGGTGGGTCGCGAGGACCTGTCGGATGCCATCGCGCTGAACTCGAGCGGGTTCAACCTCGCACGCGTGGTGGGGCCCGGCGTCGCGGCCGCGGTCATCGCGCGACTCGGTATCGCGTGGTGCTTCGCCCTCAATGCGCTCAGCTTCGTCACGGTGCTCATCGGCCTGTTCATGATCACCTTGCCGAAGTGGGAGCCGCGCGTGCAGACAGTGACTCCATGGGAAGGCGTGCGACAGGCGCTGCGCTACATGCGCGACACGCCGAAGATCCGGGCATTGATGTCGATGGTGACAGTGTACTCGATCCTCGGCGTCCCGGTGATCGCGCTGATGCCTGTCGTCGCGCGTGAAATGTTCTCGCTCGACGCCGCGGGCTACGGACTGCTGATGTCATGCCTCGGCGTGGGGGGACTTGCCGGTGCACTCGGCCTCGCCGCCGTGGGGTATCGCGTCTCTCGTGTCAAGCTGCTGATCGCCGCATCGATGGCGTGGCCCCTGCTGCTGCTCGCGTTCTCCTTCACGCGTGCGCCGTGGATTGCGTACTTCCTGCTGTTGGCGATCGGGTGCTTCATGATCCTGAACGGCGCGATCTCCAACGGCCTGCTTCAGGCGACGGTGCCCGATGAGCTCCGCGGACGCATGATGGCGGCGTATGGCCTCGTCGTCGTCGGGTTGGCAACGGTGGTGGGCGCGTTCGTCGCCGGCTCGGTGGCGCATTGGGTGGGCGTATCGGGAGCCATCGGCGGAGCGGCTGTCCTGATGTTGACGTACGGTGTATGGGCGTTCTTCAGGCGGCCGGAATTGAGGACGTTGTAGTACGCCCGGAACTGCGCAACGCCGCGCGCGAAGCGCGCGGCGTCATCCCGTCCTTCCATCACTTCAGCTTGTTCAGCTTGTCCTGCGCGGCGTCCATGTGCGCCTTGAACGCGGGCGCCACCTTGATCACGAGATCCTTCACTTCCTGATTCTTGAGCGCCGGCAACAGGGTGCCGTTGATCGCGTCGATCACCGCCTTGTGATACGCGACTTCATGCTCGAGATACGCGCGGTCGAAGGCCTTGCCGGACAATCCCTTCAACTTCTTCATTGCGGCGTCCTGATCCTTCGCCATGCCGAAGTCCTTCGGCGGCGTCGGCGTCACACCGAGCTTTTTCGCCAGGTCGCGGCCCTGGCCGCGAACCATGGTGTGATCATGGACGAGCATCGCGCCAAAATCCCGAATGGCCTTCGTCGTGCCCTTCCTTGCCGCGAGGCCGCTGCTCTCGATGTCAAATGTGTTGGCTGCGTCGAAGATCGCGACGATGGTGGGATCGTCGAGCTTTGCCTGTGCGGCGGCGGGACGCGCGATGAACGTCGCGCCGACGAGTGCGAGGCCTGCCGCGCCGATGATGCCAAGACGAATGCGCATGAATACTCCTGCTGAAGAAATGGATGAGGTGGTCGACTTCGTGCCGGTTCACGCCGGACGCGATGGGAATACGATGGACACAGGTAGCTAATTTGTCAAGTAGAATCTTGACTTATTGTTTCTGACGTTATCTTGCATCAGACCCGGAGGGGCGATGCGCTGGTGGGAACAGCAGATAGGCGGAGCGAAGCGAGGACGGCTGATCGCCCTGATCAGGCGTGGCGTGAGCACGGTCGACGAGCTCGCTGCCGAGCTTGGCGTGACGGACAACGCCGTGCGCGCCCAGCTTCAGACTCTCGAGCAGGCGGGAATCATTCGCTCGGCTGGCACACGCCAGGGCAGCGGAGCCGGGAAGCCCGCAACACTTTACGAAATCGCGCCGACCGCTGAGTCCTCGTTGTCGTCCGCGTATCCGCCCGTGCTCTCGGCGCTCCTCGAATCGCTCGCTGATCGGCTGCCGCAGGGCGACATCGACGACATCCTTCGCGACACTGGCCGACGTCTCGCGCAGGCCGATCCGGCCACTCGTCGCTCACTCGAGACGCGCGTGCGCACCGCAGCCGCGATGTTGACGTCGCTCGGCGCCGAGATCGACGTCGAACGTACGACAGATGGATTCGTGCTGCGCGGCTACGCGTGTCCGCTGGCCGCCGCGGTGCGCTCGGAACCGCGGGCGTGTCACGTCGTCGAGGAGTTGGTGTCCGCGCTCGTCGATGCGCCGGTGCGCGAGTGCTGCGATCGATCCGCCAGCCCGCGATGTCGGTTCGAGGTGCTCACCCGACCAACTGGCTGATGTACTCCACCTGCCTTTTCTGCCATGACACACTTGGCAGCAACGCAGCGATCGAGCACTTCCCCATCGGTCGTCGCCTTGCATATGACGCCGCGAAGGGACGCCTGTGGGTAGTGTGCCGCAAGTGCGAGCGGTGGAACCTCACGCCGCTGGAAGAGCGCTGGGAAGCGATCGAGGAGTGCGAGCGGGCGTTCGGGGCGACGAAGCTTCGCGTGTCGACGGAACACATCGGGCTCGCACGCATCAAGGAAGGGCTCGAGCTGGTGCGCATCGGTGCGCCGCAACGGCCGGAGATGGCGGCGTGGCGATACGGCGATCAGTTCGGTCGCCGACGTCGCAAGCAGGTTGCGACGGTCGCCGGAGCAAGCGTTGTCGTCGGTGGCGTGCTGATCTTCGGTCCGATGGTCGGCATCGTCGGGGCCGGTGCACTCGGTCCCATGCTCAACCTGCTGAACGCAGGGAACAGCATCTACCAGGCGCGCAAGCTGATTCAGGTACCGACGTCGAGCAGTGAACCGCTGCAAGTGCAGTTGAGCGAGCTGCCGAAGACGGAGCTGCACGCGGATGGTGACGGCGTGATGCTGCGACTGATGGCAGTACGGAGCAGCGCTTTTCCGACGAGCTGGAGATTCAGCGCGGACAAGGAGGAGGTAGAGCTCACTGGAAACGAAGCGCTTGTCGCCGCTGCCGCACTATTGCCGCGTCTCAATGCTGCCGGTGGGTCGAAGGATGACGTCGAGCGCGCGGTCGGCTATCTCGAAGAGTCGTCGGATCCGAAGAAGCTCTTCCGTCGCGCGGTGGACGCGATCGAGAAGCGCGAGAGCCAGAAGCTGTACAACCGGGGCACGCATCTCCTGAAGAATCTTCCTACGGCGGGACGCCTCGCGCTCGAGATGGCCGCACACGAAGACTCGGAGCGCCGTGCGCTCGAAGGCGAGTTGCACGTGCTCGAGGCGGCGTGGAAGGACGCGGAGGAAATCGCCGGCATCGCCGACGACATGTTCCTTCCGGCGTCCATCGACGAAGATCTTGCTCGACTGAAGAAGAAGCTCTGATCAGTGCTCCGCGAAACGCTCTCGCGCCATGCGCGTCACGAGCTCCGCGGCGCCGTCGATACCGAGCCACGCCGTGTTCACGCAGAGATGGTAGTTCGAGAGGTCGCGCCAGTCGCGCCTCCAGTGCCGCTTGACGTACGCCTCGCGCCGCTCATTCATCTCGAGGACCTTCTTGCGTGCGTCGTCGGCAGCCAACCCGAGCGACTTCATCGCATATTCGGTGAGCGACTCGATCGGTGCGTAGCAGAATACGTGCAACGCATCGCTGCGCGTCGCGAGCAGGCACTGTGCGCCTCGCCCGACGATCACGGCAGGCCCCGCCTGGACGGCGTCCTCCATCACGCGCTGCGTGACCTCGACGATCCGCTCCTCGCTCGGCGGAATCACCGCGTATTCTCCGGTGATCAACACCTCCGGCGCCGCGAGCGACATTGTCGACGCGAACCGCTCGCCCAACGTCGGCAAGCGTTCTTCTCGCGCGGAGACTTCCGCCGGCGTGATGCCCAACCGGTCGGCCACCGCATCGACGACGGCATTGTCGTAGAGCTGCCATCCGAGCGCGCGCGCCACGCGTTCCGCGATCTCCGATCCACCCGACCCATACTGTCGGGAGATTGTGACGATGGCCATCAGCGGTCTCGCGGTGGTACACTCCGCACACGCACCTGCTCGACGACCTGGAAGCCGAGCGCCGACCACGCGCCTTCCGCCGACGGACTTCCGGCGACGTTGTGGAGCCGCATCTGGTCGAGCCCTCGTGCATGCGCCCATCGCTCGGCCGCTTGCAACAGCGCGCGCAATACGCCGAGGCGTCGCGCTTCCGGGCGCACGTACACGGACGACACGTAGGCGTAGCGCGACGGCTCGAGCAGCGGTGAGCCCATCGACTCGACGCAACGCAGGATGCCGACGACGGACTCCTCACGCTCGGCGAGGAAGATCGTCTCCGTCGGCGAGCGAAGCTGCGTGGCGAACAGCTCACGGGCGCGCGCGGACACGTCCGCGCGCAGGCGGCCGTAGATCGGATGTTCTGGATGCTCGCGCAGCAGTGCGAGGCGCAATTCCATCACCGCGTCGAGGTCGCGCACCGAAGCGTCGCGGACGCGAATTTCCGCAGCGGGTACGTCCGCGGTGGTCACCGCGCTCGTCACTGGCTGCCAGCGAGACATTTCCTAGGCGGAGAGCCCGCCTCCGAAGAAGTCCTGATCCGGCCGCCGCCGCCGACGTTCCGGCTCGGCACGGCCATACAGTCCATTGTCCGAGCGCGAGATCTTCTTCCGGGCGACGAGCGCCTCGAGGACCAGCTCGCACGCGGCGACGGTCTGCGGCGCATCGCCCGATTCGGCGAGACCGACGTGCCGCACAAGGTCGATGAGTCCGGGAACGATGCCGAACGCCGCCTGCATCCCCTCGGCGCGTTCGTCTTCGGTGAGCTGGAGCGCTCCTCCTTCGTCGAACCAGATGACGACGTCGTCTGTATTCACGCCGCCGGCACGCTCGCCGAAGGTGGCGTCGGCAGCGCGGCGAATGAGCTCGCGCGCGATGGCGTGCCCACCGACGAGCTCACCCTCGTACTCGAGCTCGATCTTGCCGGTGATGGCCGGCTGGGCCGCGTATACATCGGAGATGCGCGGTACGATATCCGCTTCGCCGGTGACGATGGCGCGACGTTCCGCATTGGATACCACGTTTTCCATGACGCTGATCGGCATGCGCTGCGATACGCCGGAGCGGCGGTCGATGCGCTTGTCGGTACGCGCCTCGAACGCGATGCGTTCGACGACTTCGGCGATGAAGTCGGGGATGCGCACTGGCTTGTCGTCGCGCGCCGTCCAGGATTCCTGCTCGGTGATGGCCATCCCGAGCTCGACCGTCTCGGGGTAGTGCGTGATGATCTCGCTGCCGATGCGGTCCTTGAGTGGAGTGATGATCTTGCCGCGCGCCGTGTAGTCTTCGGGATTCGCGGTGAAGCACAGCTGTACGTCGAGCGGCAGTCGAACGGGATAGCCCTTGATCTGGACGTCGCCCTCCTGCATCACGTTGAACAGCCCGACCTGCACCTTCCCAGCCAGATCAGGGAGTTCGTTCAACGCAAAAATGCCACGATTGGCGCGCGGCAGCATGCCGTAGTGAATCGTGAGCTCGTCGGAGAGCACGTGTCCGCCGCGCGCCGCGCGGATGGGATCGAGATCGCCGATCATGTCGGCGATGGTGACGTCGGGTGTCGCGAGCTTCTCGACGAACCGGCTGTCGGCATCGACCCACGCGATGGGCGTGTCGTCGCCGTGTTCGGTGATGCGATTTTTCGCGTAGCGTGAAATGGGCGCGAACGGATTGTCGTTCACCTCGCTGCCGGCGACGATCGGCATCGCTTCGTCGAGCAGCGTGACGAGCGCGCGAAGGATCCGCGACTTCGCCTGCCCGCGGAGTCCGAGCAGGATGAAGTTGTGGCGCGAGAGCAGGGCGTTGACGATCTGCGGCATGACCGTCTCCTCGTAGCCGAGGACGCCCTCGAAGAGCGGCCCGCCGGCGGCGAGGCGGGCAAGGAGGTTCTGGCGCATTTCATCCTTCACCGATCGCAGCCTGCGATCAGGTGCACCGTATGGCGAGCGCGCGAGCGCGCCGAGTGTCAGCGGAAACGACGACAACACAACCTCCGGTCAGGAACAGGGCTTCTCGTGAATCAGCGCAGGGTTGCCGAGCGCCGCAAGGGGCTCGGTACGCTTTCTGCCTTTCGCGCTGATCATGTCGGCGAATGCGAAGAAATGGAGCGAGGTTGCCCTCGGACTCGTCTGCGGAATCGGCGGCTTCCTCGAGGTGGGTTCAATCGCCACCGCGGCCCAGGCCGGCGCGGAGTTCGGTGTCCAACTCGTGTGGGTCGTGCTGCTCGGGACGCTCGCGCTGGCCATCCTCATGGAGATGAGCGGACGCCTGGCGGCGGTCAGCAAGCGCACATACGTCGATCTGCTCCGCGAGCGATTCGGCATTCGATTCTTCGCAGCGCCGCTTGTGGTGGTGCTCGTCGTGAGTGTGCTCGCGCTGGCGGCGGAGATCGGCGGCGTGGGCACGGCGTTGCAGATGGCAACCGGTGTGAGCGTTCGCTGGTGGGCGATTCCTGTCGCGTTCGTCGGCTGGGTGCTGCTGTGGCGCGGGACGTTCACCGTGGTGGAGCAGGGCACGGCGATCTTCGGCATCGTGTCGCTGGCGTTCGCGGTCGGTGCGTGGAAGCTGCATCCACAGTGGAACGACGTCGCGGCGGCGCTGGTTCCCACGGCGCCGTCGCACGATGTCGCGCGCTACTGGTACATCACCGTCAGCATCATGGGCGCGTCGGTGAGTCCATACCTGTTCATCTTCTATTCCTCAGGCGCGATCGAGGACGGCTGGGACTCCGGGTACGTCAACGTCAATCGGGCGACGTCGGTGCTCGGCAACCTCTTCGGTGGCGGGCTCTCCATCGCCGTGCTGGTCTCCGCGGCGATGGTGCTTGCGCCGCATCACGTGAAGGCCGAGAGCTTCGACGTCATCGCGCAGACGATGTCGACGCCACTTGGTCGCGCGGGACTGTGGCTCTTCATCGCCACGCTGTGCATCACCTGCTTCGGCGCGACGCTCCAGATCGCGCTGTCCGTGGCGTACCTGCTCGCGCAGGGGTTCGGATGGTCGTGGAGCGAAAACCTCGCGCCCAAGAAGGACGCCCGATTCACCATCGCCTACACGGTCGTGCTCGTTGCGGCCGCGCTCTCCATGGTGGTGGGTATCGATCCACTGAAGCTGACGACGGTGACGATGGTGATCACCGCGGCGAGCTTGCCGCTCACGATCGTTCCGCTGCTGGTGCTGATGAATGACGCTGACGTGATGTCGACGTACGCCAATGGCTGGGTGAGCAACACCGCGCTCGTCGTGCTGTCGATCATCTCCGTGGTGCTGTTCGTTGCCGCGGTTCCCCTGCAGTTGCTCGGAGGATGACGCGATGAGGGGACTGCACCTCGTCCATGACGTTCAGGACGCGCAACTACTCGATAGGCATCACGTGAAAATCGGGCGCGTGGATGGCCTCGTGCTCGAGCTGGAGGACGGCCGTCCGCTGCGCGTCGCGACGATCCTCGTCGGCGGCCCGGTGCGCGATGCGCGGATAGGGGCCCCGGTACTGTGGCTGACGCAATTGCTGCGTCGAATGGTGGGTCTGACGTCCGATGGGATCAGCCGCATTCCCTTCAGCGCGGTGCGCGAGATCTCGCACGTCATCGAGGTAGACGTGGACGACGCGTCGCTCGAGTCGGAAGAGGTCGAGCGCTGGTTATGCGATCACGTCATCCGTCGCATTCCGGGCGGCGACCGGGACGCAAAATGAGTCGTCGGGAGATTCGGCTGCACGATCTCGCGGGACGCACCGTGCGTGATGCGGATGGCCGCAGCGTTGGTCGCATCCAGGAACTGCACGCGGAGATCGAGCTGCACGAGCACGGGAACGAATATGTCGTCGTGGCGTTCCATGTCGGGCGCTTCGGACTGTTCGAGTCGCTGGCCGGCAGTCGCTTCGCGTGGCAGGCGCTGCGATTCCTGGGACATCGGAGCTACACGATCCCGTGGGAGCAGATGGACCTCAGTGATCCATTGCGTCCGCGGTTGACACAACGCATTGAACAATTGTCGCCGCGGCAGTGAGCACCAGCTCGAGCTCGAACGAGCCATCAGCGGGAGCATGAGCCTCCAGCAATGAGCAGTCTGAGCGCGAGCTCTGGCTCGAGCCGGAGCTCGCGCTCCACGTGCTCAACGCTCGGGGCTTCACGCGCACGCTCATGCTTTCTAAGCCATCTCCACTTCGACCTGATTGTCGTAGAACACCGGCCCATGCCCGAGGTCGGTCTCCCGCTGTGACGTCGTCTGGTTGGCATTCGCGCCATCAGCCGCCAACTTGCCCCACCAGATGGACGGAGCCCACACGACGCCTTCACGAATGGACGGCTCCACACGCGCCCGGGCGACGAATGCGCCGCGGTCGTTGCGCACCGTCACCATCGCGCCAATCGCGATCGCGCGTCGCTCCGCGTCGGCCGGATGAAGCAGCACCTCCGGCTCCTTCGTCTGACGCCGCAGCGACGTCAGGTTCACGAACGTCGTGTTGAGGAACGTGTGCGCCGGCGACGAGATCAGCGTCAGCGGATAGCGTGCGACCAACTCCGGATCGCGCTCCATCGATTCATACGGCGGGATGTACGACGGCAGCGGATCGAGTCCCAGCTCGGCCATGCGTTCGGAGTAGAACTCGCACTTTCCACTCGGTGTGCTGAACGCGCCGTCGGCGAACGGCAGATACGGCGTCGGCACGTTGAGATGCATCCATCCGCGCTCGAGCAGCCCGTCCATCGTCACACCCTGCATCTTCGGCAGCTGCGTCGTCAGCGCTTGCCGGATGAGCGTGAGATCATCGTCGCGCATGACCGGGTCCGTCATGCCCATGCGCGCCGCGATCAGACGGAAGATCTCGCTGTTCGGCTTCGCTTCGCCGATCGGCTCGATCGACGGCCGATTGAGCGACACGTAGTGGTGCCCGTACGCCAGGTGAATGTCCCAGTGCTCGAGCTGCGTCGTCGCGGGGAGCACGATGTCCGCCCAATCCGCGGTGTCCGTCTGGAAGTGCTCGAGGACTACCGTGAACAGATCCTCGCGCGCGAGCCCCTGCAGAACCGCATTGCGGTCCGGAGCCACGGCCGCCGGATTGCTGTTGTACACGATCATCGCCTTCACCGGCGGGCCACCGACACCGGCATCAGGCCTCGTGAGCGCGTCGCCCAACCGGATCATGTTGATCGTGCGCACGGGCGGACTGAGATCGGGGCGCTCGAGCACCGCCCGGTTGAACTGAAAGTTCGCCGATGTCGACAACTGCACGCCGCCACCAGCACGACGCCAGTGTCCGGCGATCGCGGGCAGGCAGGCGATCGTGCGCACCGCCATGCCTCCACCCGCATGTCGCTGCAGGCCGTAGTTGACGCGAATGAACGCCGCCTTCGCGCGACCGAATCGTTCGCCGAGCGAGACGATCGTCTCCGCCGGCAATCCCGTCACCTCTGCCGTGCGCGCCGGCGTCCATTCCGCGGCGCGCGCGCGCATCGCCTCGTGTCCGAGTGTGTGACGCTCGAGGTAGTCCGTATCCTCCAGTCCGCGCGCGTAGATCACGTGCATCATGCCGAGGGCGAGCGCCGCGTCGGTGCCGGGACGAATCGGAATCCACTCGTCGCACTGCAAGGCGGTCCGCGTCTGGATGGGATCGATGCAGATGATTGGCGCGCCGCGTTCGCGCGCCTGCAGGATGAACGGCCACAGGTGCGGATTCGCCGTGAGCGTGTTCGTCCCCCAGAGCAATACGAGGTCGCTCTCCGGAACGCCTTCACCATCGGCACCGATGTTCGCGCCGACCGTCATGCGCATGCCCATCGTTCCGGCCATCGAGCAGATCGTGCGATCGAGCTTCGATGCACCGAGGAGGTGGAAGAAGCGATGATCCATCGATGAGCCCTGGACGAGGCCCATCGTTCCGGCGTACGAGTAGGGGAGGATGGCCTGCGGTCCGTCCTCGGAGCGAGCGATGTCGCCGAGCCGAGCGGCGATCTCGTCGAGCGCGGCGTTCCAGGTGATCGGCTCGAACTGTCCGCTGCCCTTTGGGCCGACGCGCCGCATCGGCGTGCGGAGGCGATCGTCGTGATACGTCCGCTCGACGTAGCGATTCACTTTCGCGCAGAGGAAGCCCTGCGTGACCGGATGATCGGGATCGCCGGCGACGCGCACGGCGCGTCCATTCTCGACGGTCACGAGCATGGCGCACGTGTCGGGGCAGTCGTGCGGGCAGGCACCGCGAACGACGCCATCGCGCGTCAGCGCGAATTCCGCGGAGAGAATTTCGTCAGGCATGGCTCACGACAGAGGGAGATGCCCCAAGCTATCATTGCTGCAGGGTCTCGACCACGCATTTTCGCCGAGACACACGGAAATATGGGCTAAGTGCTTGATGAGAAAGCGGTTACGGGGCATATGAACAAATGTCTACAGAATTCAGCGAGAAATGTGAGGCACGCAGCTGCAGTGCGGCTGAGAGATATTGTCGTGACCGCGAACGAAGCTGTTGCCACGCTTTCACTTGGCTCGCCTGAATCCGCTCTTGACATGGCGTTCTTTGAATCTAAGTTTCGCGCTGCATGAAGCCGGGCACCGATAGCGTGCGCGGACCAACGCGTCATTCACCGAACCCAATCAGGAGAAATACATGAAGCGCCTGGCCCTTGTCGCAGTCGTGCTCGTCGCCGCCTGCAGCACGAAGGAGACCCCGAAGGCTGACACCGCCGCCCCGGCGATGGCTCCGGCACCTGCTCCGGTCGCAGTTGACACCATGGCAAAGATGGATTCCGCTATGGCCGCGATGAAGATGGATACCGCCAAGGCGAAGATGGATACCGCCGGCAAGAAGATGGGCGAAGCGAAGGACGCGATGAAGGACGCGTCGAAGGCAGTCAAGAAGCCGTAGCCTTTCGCAACGCACGACAGTACGACGCGGGGCGGCACACTCTGGTGTGTCGCCCCGTCGCCCGTGCATGCACCGCGCACGCTCAATGGTGCGTGAGCCACCACCGGAACGCATCGGGAATCCCAACCTCCGGACGCATCGGTGGATTCCAGCCGAGCTCACGTCGTGCACGCGCCGAGGTGAACGGATTATCGCGCGACATGAAGTCGAGCGAGGCCGACGTCACCGCGTTGAACTGACTGCCGAGAAAGACAGGCGCGACCAGCTTGAATGCGCCGAGTGCGCCCTTCGCCACGCCGAACGGGATGCGCAGCACACGCAGCGTGACATCCATCCCGACGCCGGCGAGGCGAAAGAACTGGGCGACGGTGACGTCGTAGTCGTTGGCGAGATTGTACGCACGTCCTCCCGCGGCATCGGTCACCGCCGCGCGCACGATGCCATCCGCGACATTCTCGGCGTGCACGATCGCGAGCGTCGCGCTGCCGTCGCCGATGAGCGGCGCAAAGCCGCGCTGCAACAACTTCGCCATGCGCGGCACGAACTGTCGATCATGACGTCCATACACCACGTCGGGACGCACGGCGGTCGCCCACACTCGTCCGTCGCGATGCGCCTGTAGCACGAGCTCTTCCGATTCGCGCTTCGATCGTGCGTAGAACGCGTCGTCGGGAATCGGCGGGAGGATTGTCTCCTCGCTGGTGCGCGCTCCCGAAGGATCGAACCGGGCGCTGCTGCCATACACGGCGACACTGCTCACGTGGACGAGACGCGCCTTCGCGTCAGCCGCGGCGACGATCGCGTTGCGCGTGCCGTCGATGTTGGGCCGGCGAAATGCTTCCCATCCGCCGCGTGGTGTCACTGCAGCGGCCGTGTGCACGACGACGTCGCAGCCTCGAGCGGCGGTGGCGAAGCTGGTGGGCTCGAGGATGTCGCCAGCGGCGAGTTGCACGCCCATGTGCGTGAGTGCGCCCGCGTGCGTGGGGTCGCGCACGAGGGCGCGAACGTCCCACCCATCCTTCCGCAGCCGCTGTGCGACGTGTACGCCAACCAACCCCGTCGCGCCAGTAACGAGCGCCGTGGGCACGCTCAGCTCGCGTCGAAGGGCAGTGCTACGACGTCGACGCGGCGGTCGTTGAGACTGCCGTCGGTGCTACCCTCGACGGGCCAACGGGCGATCAGTGACGCACCCGGCACGACCTCGCGGCGAATCATCGCGAGTGCAATGCCGCCGAGCCGTGGCGAACGAACCGCGGTGCGGACGTCGCCGACCTGCTGGCCCGCGTCGTCATGCAGCGTGGCGCCGGTGGGCGGCGCGTCGAGCTCTATTGCGTGAATGCCGCGCAGGTGCTTGTTCACATGTCCGCGAAAGTGCACGCGCGCCACGGTCTCCTGCCCCACGTAGCAGCCCTTCGTGTACGAGATCGCGTCCAGCTCGTCGAAGTTGGCTTCCTGCGGAATGGTGTTGTCATCGATGTCGAGTCCCCATTCGGGACGCCCCGCTTCGACACGCGCGATCTCCCACGCCTCGAGACCCGCCGGCACCGCGCCACTCGCCGCCGCCCTCTCCCACAGCGCATCGAACTGCTCGGCGGGCACGAACAGCTCGAAGCCTTCCACGCCAAGCTCGGGCGACTTCACGACGAGCACCTTGTGACCGTCGATCTCCACCGTCACGTGTGCATAGGGTGCGAGCGCGGTGAGTGCGGGCGCCTGCACGCCGGTGAGCGCGGACACCACGTGCCGTGCATTCACGCCGAAGATGCCGAAGTCGCGGAGCGTGGCACTCTCGTCGACATGGGGTGCGACGCGTGGGTTCACGAACTTCTTCACCATCGCGGCCCACGCGAGCGCGGCACGCGGCGGCGCATCCACGAGCACGCTGCCTTCCTCGATGAACACGCGCACGTCGGCGATGATCTTTCCCTTCGCCGTGAGCGCCGCCGCGTAGCAGCCCTGGCCAGGAACGAGTCCCGCCACGTCGTTGGTGACGAGCCCAGCGATCATTTCGCCCGCCTTGTCGCCATTCACGCGCACTCGCCCGCGATGACTCCGGTCGAACAGCGCGGCGCGCGTCTGCAGCGCCTCGTATTCCGCCGCGACGCTGCCGTAGGCGAGGACGACGTTCCTGCCGCCGACGTCGCCGACTGTCGCGCTCGGCGCCTGGCCGCCGCTCATCCGCGCCGCTCCAATGTGGTGATGCCGCTCAGTCGAACGAGATCCGCGATCGTCGCACCATCGATGGCAGCGAGCGCGCCGTCCGCATCGAGTGCGACATGTGCCGGCGCGCCGACCGCAATGGTCCGCACGCCAGTCGTGCGTGCGGCACGCAACGCAGGCGATGCCGATGCCAGCGCGACGACGTGATCGCGCGTTACCGCACGAACGCGGGCCAGGTGCGTGATGGCGCGCTCGAAGGCGGCAGCGCCATCGAGCGCGTCGTCGGAGCTCACGACAGTGGTGACGGCGCCATCGAGGCCCGACAGACGCAGCACGAACTCCGTTTCTGCACGCGTGGCCGTGGTCACGATGGCCAGTCTCGACGCCACCTGCAAACGCTCGACGAACGCGCGAGCACCCGGCAGGAGCACTAACCCCTTGCCAATACGCTCGGCGAAGGCGCGCGTTGCCCGCAGCGCGACGAGATCGGCGAGCGCAGGGTCAGAACCGAGCGTTTCGTATTCCACGCCTTCATCGGCCAGCGCACGAAGCAGCGCTTCACGACGCGCGCGCGTCGTATCGGCGAGGACACCTTCCCACTCGAGCAGGACAGCATCTAGCATAGGGGATATGTAACCCGCGGTCCCCGACGTGCGCCACCAGGAGGAGGAAGTGTCATCCCGCCGCGCCATAAGAGGCATCGAGCAGATCGATCGGATGCACTGCGCGCGCTGCCATGCCCGCCTGGTGCATTCCGGCGCCAATCTGCATGAGGCAGCCTGGATTGCCCGTCGCCACGAGCGGCGCACGCGTGTCGGCGATGTTGGCGAGCTTCGGCACGAGCACGCGATTGCTGACGTCGGGCTCGACGAGATTGTAGATGCCGGCACTGCCGCAGCAATGCTCACTGCCCTGCAGTGGCACGAGCGTGAGGCCTGGGATCGCGGCGAGCACGCGCAGCGGTGGTGCGGCAATGCGCTGTGCATGCAGCAAGTGACACGGCGCATCGTACGTCACGGTGAGCGACAATGCGCCTCCGGGCCTGGGCCCCGCTGCTGCGAGCAGCTCGCTCACGTCGCGCACGCGATCCGCCATCGCAACGGCGCGTGCATGCCACGCGGGATCATCGGCGAGAATGTGGCCGTAGTCCTTCATCATCGCGCCGCATCCCGCGGCGTTCACCGCGATGAAGTCGGCGCCTGACTTCTCGAACGCGTCGACGTTCGCCCGCGCGAGCGCGCGAGCTGCCTCCGCATCTCCAGCGTGTGCGTGCAGCGCGCCGCAGCATCGCTGCCCGACGGTGGCAACGATGCTGTAGTCGTTCGCGGCGAGCGTGCGTTCCGTTGCACGGTTCGTCTCGCTGAACAACCCCTCCATCACGCAGCCCGTGAGAATCGTCGCGGTGCCGCGCGTGCCGTCGCCTTTGGGGGTGTAGCGTTTCCGATCGAGGGGCGAGCGCGTCGACTCGAGCATCGCCATCGAAAAGCCGAGCCTGCCCGGTAGTCGCGAAAACAGTCGCGAGAGACGCAGCGCCCGCGTGATGCGTCCGCCGAGCATCGCGAGTCGCATGAGCGGCTGTCGCGCGAAGGCGAACAGGATCGCCCGTACCACGAACGGATTGCGTCGCTCGGCAGTCAGCGTCGCGCGCGTGGCCTCGAGCAACTGGCCGTATGGCACGCCGGACGGACATGCGGTCTCGCAGGCGCGACAGCCGAGGCAGCGGTCGATGTGCGTGCGCACGTCGAGGTCGGTGGTCGGCAATGTGCCTTCGACCAACGAGCGCATCAGCACGATGCGGCCGCGCGGACTGTCGTTCTCGTCCTCCAGCGCGAGATACGTCGGACATGCCTGCAGGCAGAAGCCACAGTGCACGCAGGCGTCGATGCCGGCACGCGCCGCGCCAAGTGGCGTGTCGGGGATGACGCACTGCATTGGAGAGGGAAGGCTGCCACTCATGCGACGTCGAGTATCCCCGGGTTCATGATGCCATCAGGATCGAACGCACGACGAACGCCTTCAGCGAGCAGGCTGGCCGATCGCTTGTGCGAGAGGTGAGTCCAGAGCGACGCGGGCACGCGCTCGCCGACAACCGTGTAGTCGGCGGTGAGCCCAGCGATGCCAGTGCGGATATGATCGATGTCGTCGACGTCCTCGGACGCGGGCAACACGCAGCGCACCACGCCGCGTGAGACCGTCGCATGCGCGTAGCCGCTGGCCCGTTCGGCGAAGGCAACCGCGCGAGGCCAGAGCTCGCCGATGCGCGACGGCACCGTGCTGACGCGCAGCGTGATCGCGCCCGTCGGCTCGATGGCGGACAATGCGCGCCACGTGTCCGCGTTCAGCGACGTTGTGATTCCGAGCGCCCCTGCAGCATCACCCGCGGCACGCACGAACGCCGCATTGCCCCCCAGTCGCACGAGAAGGCACGAGCCCGGAAGCGACAACCGTGACGCCAGTGCCGGTGACAGAAGCTCGGCAGCGAGCGGCGTGCAGTCGCTCTGTCGCAGCCAACTCCATGCTGT
Source organism: Gemmatimonadaceae bacterium (assembly GCA_039915865.1). Lineage (GTDB taxonomy): Bacteria > Gemmatimonadota > Gemmatimonadetes > Gemmatimonadales > Gemmatimonadaceae > AG11. The sequence goes on from JBDSML010000075.1 coordinate 36,466, forward strand.
GGCAGCGCCATCGACGTCGACGGCGACCGTACTGTCCACCTCGGGTCGCGCGCGCAGGCGAACCGTGATCTCGGTGAGTGCGCCAAGCGTGCCCCATGCGCCGGTGACGAGGCGCGTGAGGTCGAATCCGGCGACGTTCTTCACGACACGACCACCGGCGCGCACGACGTCTCCCGTGCCGCTCACGAACTCGCAGCCGAGGACGTGATCGCGCGGCGTGCCATACGCCGATGCGAGCGGACCCGCGGACGCCGTGGCGACTGTTGCGCCGAGCGTCCCTTCGGGCGAGCCATGTGCGTCCAGTGTGAGCCACTGTCCTTCGGCGTTCGTCGCGCGCGCAATGCCGGCGAGCGATGTGCCGGCGCGCGCGGTCAACGTGAGGTCGCCGGGCTCGTAGCGCGTGATGCCCGTCAGCTGCCCGACGTCGAGCCGATGCGACGTATCGCAGCGGCGGCCAGCGTCGAGCCAGGTGCCGGCGCCGATGACACGAAGCGGAGTGCCGCGCGCGCGCGCCTCGTGAATCTGGTCGACGATGAGCGCCACGTCGGGCGCGACGGACTGCTCGCTCACGCGCGTGCTGCTCCCGCTCTCGCAGATGGCGCCGCATGCCATTCTCGACAGCTGTGCACAGGGACGACCTTTCCCGGATTCGACCGATGCTCCGGATCGAACACGTCGCGCAGCGCGACCATCGCGCCGAGCGTGCCGGGCGTGAACAGCGCTTCCATATAGGGAAGCTTGTCGAGGCCGACACCGTGCTCACCGGTGATGGTGCCTCCGCTGTCGATGCATGCCTGCATGATCTCGGTCATCGCCGAGTGCACGCGCGCGGACTCGTCGGGGTCGTTCGCGTTGTACCCGATGTTCGGATGCAGGTTGCCGTCGCCCGCATGAAATACGTTGCAAACGTGCACGCGATAATGTGCGCCGATGCGCTGAATCTCGGCGAGCATCGCCGGCAGCGTCGTGCGAGGAACCACCGCGTCCTGCACCACGAGGTGCGACGACACGCGGCCCATCGCGCCGAACGCCTTCTTGCGCCCCTGCCAGAGCCGCGCGCGATCTGCCGGATCGGTGGCGATACGCACAGCGCGCGCGCCCGCGTCGCGACAGAAGCCAGCGACACGCTCGACGTCGACGTCGAGACCGGCGGCTGCACCATCGAGCTCGATGAGGAGAATGGCGGCGGCGTCCGTCGGATATCCGGCCGCGTAGATCGATGCCTCGACCGCCTGGATCGTCGCGGCATCCATCATCTCGAGCGCCGCGGCGACGATACCCGACGCGATGATCGCCGAGACGGCGTGCGCCGCACCATCGATCGAATTGAAGTCGGCCAGCAGCGTGCGAATCGACTGCGGATTGCGCTCGAGACGCACCGTCGCGTCGAGCACCACGCCGAAACAGCCTTCCGATCCAATGAACGCCCCGAGCATGTCGAGGCCGTCGTCCTCACCTGCCGCATTGCCCAGTTGCACGATCTCGCCGCTGGGAAGAATGACCGTCAACGCGACCACGTGATTGAGCGTCACCCCGTACTTGAGGCAGTGCGGACCACCGGCATTCTCCGCGACATTACCACCGATCGTGCACGCAGTCTGGCTCGACGGATCCGGTGCGTAGTGCAGGCCGAAAGGCGTCGCTGCCGCGGTCAGCGACGCGTTCACCACGCCTGGCTCGACGACAGCGCGCGCATTCTCAGCGTCGAGCGCGATGATGCGCTTGAGCCGATGCAGCCCGAGCAGCACGACGTCGTCGGCAAGTGCGCCGCCGGACAATCCCGTACCCGCGCCGCGCGCCACGTACGAAGTCTTCGTCTCCGCGAGCAGGCGCACCACGGCGACGGTTTCATCGCGCGTGCCCGGAAACACGGCGACGGACGGTGTCACATGATAGCCGGGCAGGCCATCCGATGCATACGCCCGCAGCTCGCCGGGCCGCACGAGCACACGCTTTTCCCCGACGATCGCGCCGAGTCGCGGCACGAGACCCGGATTCAGGGGCATACGACCTTGATGGCGTCGCGGTCGATGTGGTAATCCAGCGTCGTGCCGAGGGAAACCAGCTCTCCGTCCACGGCGATCCTGCCCTCATGGCGCAGCGTGATGGTGCACCTCTCCACGATGAAGCTGTCCAGCTCCGGCGTGCGCGCTGCAGTCTTCACGCCGCGCGCCACCGCATTGAGCCCGATCGCCATGAGTCGCGCCGGTGTACGGCCCTTCACGATCATCACGTGCAGGCCGCGCTTGCCACCGGGAATGCGCTTGCCGAGGAGCGGCAGCTTGAGCTCACGTTCGCCGGCGCCGATGAAGATCATGGGTGTGACGTAACTCTTCCGCTGTCCATCGACCTCGAACTCCACCGAAATCGTCCTGAAGGTAAAGAGCACACGAAGGGCCGCGATGAACGACGCGATGCGATAGCCGAAACGGGGCTCCAGGTACTCGCGAACCCGCACGAAATGGACGTACGTGCCCGCGCTGCTGGTATTGAGGAAGACGCGCTTGTTCACCATGCCGACGTCGGCCGGTTTCGACGTTCCGTCAACGGCGAGCGCCAGCGCATCCTCCGCCTTGCTGGGGATCTGCAGATCGCTGGCGAAGTGATTCAGCGTGCCGCCAGGGAGGATCGCGAGCTCGATCTCCGTCTTCAGCAGCGCCGATGCAGCCGTCGCGATGGTTCCATCGCCGCCGGCGACGAGCAGTCGCGGCACCGCGTCACCCACCAACGTGCGCAGCGCATCCTCGAGCTTGTCGGGAGCCACCTCGTTCAGCTCGAAGGCGTCATTGGCGCTGAGTGCGTCGCGCGCCGCGTCCGCCGTGCCCGAAGCGGAGTTCATGAGCGCGGGAATCTTTCCAGCCGAATGAGTCATCAGAGATCGCTGTGCGAAACGCGGCGCCGCACTCCGGCGAGCCACTCGAGAAAGGTATGAGACTCCGGGTGCTCCGGAATCTCCACCGTGGCCTTGCGGTCGAGCTTGCCCCAACCCTGCAGGCGCCCGCTCAACGCTGCCGCAAATGACCGCACGACCACCCAGTACATCACCTGCCGATACGCAAACCGCTGCAGGAAGATCAGCCACGTCAACTGCTTGTCCTCTTCCGGCTCCATCAGGAACGCCAACACCGCCGCCAGCCAATCCACGATCAGGAACACCGCATAGTACGCGAAGACCTTCTCGAGATCGCCCAGCGCATACGTCAGGCGATCGTCGACCATGTGGTTCCCGGAGTTGATATATACCGAGACGATGCTGTAGAGGAACATGAAGTCGGCAATCGGCGAGATGGCCGGGAGCAGCAACTGGAACAGGAAGACATTGGGCAGCGCAATCCAACCGAGCGACCCGTACTTCCGGCGGAAGAACGCATCGCGATGCTTCCAGGTGCATTGCAGCGTGCCGAATGACCACCGGAACCGCTGCTTCGCCAGTCCGCGCAACGTGTCAGGTGCCTCCGTATACGCGACGGCACCGTCCGCATACGCCACCGAATACCCCGCCCGACGCATCGCCAGCGTGAGGTCCTGATCCTCGGCGAGCGTGTCCTCCTGAAAGCCGCCTACCTCGAGCACGACGCTCCGTCGCCACGCGCCCACCGCACCGGGAACCACAGTGATGCAGTCGAGCAGCGAGAAGGCGCGGCGATCGAGGTTCTGGCTCGTGACGTACTCGAGTGCCTGCCACCGCGTCACGAGATTGATGCGGTTGCCGACCTTCGCGTTGCCCGCCACGGCCGCAACCTTCACATCCTCCAGCGGCCGCACCAGCTCGGCGACGGTGTCGTCGTCGAACACGGTATCCGCATCGAGCCCGATGACGATCTCGTGGCGCGCGCGCGCGATGCCATAGTTGAGCGCACTCGCCTTGCCGCCATTCTCCTTGCGATACACGGTGACCTGTGGATGCGTGCCATACGCCTCCTCGCAGATCTCGGCCGTAGCGTCCGCCGAACCGTCGTCCACGACGACGATCTCCAGCGCGCCATCGTACTGCTGATGGAGCAGCGAGGTGATCGTCTGGACGATCACCTTCTCTTCGTTGTAGGCGGGAACGATGACACTCACGCCAGGGGTGTACGTCACCGGCGCGTCGCGGTCCTGATGCTGCCGCAGCCGCTGCATGATCGCCAACAGCCCGATGATGAGCAGCCGACCAATGCCGAGGACCACGGCGACGGTGAAGATCCAGAAGAGCGACGTCTCGCTGACGCCGAGCAGCAGGAAGCCGGCGCGTCGGATGAGGCGTGTCGCTTCGCTGGTCGGGGGGAGCGGCGGCATCGCGTCGTCGCGCGTGATGCCCGCGAGCTCGCTCACGAGCACGATCGTGTCGCCTCGCGCCCGCAGCGAATCGATCAACGGACCGAGTGCGGCGACGGTATTGTGCCTGTCGCCGCCCGAGTCGTGCAGCAGCACGACGTTGCGCGCGGAGTCCTGCGCCAGGGCGTTGATGTCGTTGGGCAGCGCGCGACGCTCGAGCACCAGCTTGATGATCGAATCCTTCGGCAGCTCCTTCCAGTCCTCGCCGTCGACGTGCAGTCCGATGGTCCAGTAGTTGCGCCGCGACGCGATGCCCACCGAAATCAACTCCGCATCCGTGCTCGGCTCGGCGTCTCCGAAATACGGCGGACGGAAGAACGCGATGCGGCGGTTGATCACGGCTTCCACGAGCGACGCTGTCGCATCGAGCTCGATGCGGCTGCGACGCTCGGTCGTGAGCGCGAGGTTGGGGTGCGTATAGGTGTGATTCCCGATCTCGTGCCCTTCGTCGTAGATCCGCTGGAGCAGCAGCTGGTGCGTGTCCACGTTCTGGCCGACGACGAAGAACGTCGCCTTCACGCCGCGCGAGCGCAGGGTGTCGAGGATCTGTGGCGTCCATCGCGCATCGGGCCCGTCGTCGAACGTGAGCGCGACGCGATGGCGATTGCGTGGCTGACCGCCCGTGCGCGCGACGACGTACGGCACCGGCACCTTCACCAGCGTCTCGTTCGTGATGTAACCCGTCTTGCCATCGAGCTTGATGTTGCGGCTGCCGTTGGAAGGAAAGAGGCTGACCTGGAGGATCTCGCCCGTGCCGTCGAACTCCGCGTCGTAGCTCGGCCGCATGACCGTGAGGCTGTCGGCCGAGAGCAGCGCGCCTTCGGTGGTCACGACGTTCCAGAGCGACGGATCCTCCCCGCCCAGATGCCAGATGGCATGACCGGCCACGCCAAGGGCGTGGCCGACGCGCATCTGGTTGTACGCGGTCACGGCGTCGAGATACCACAACACGTGATCCGTCGAATCTGCCGACGTCCACTGCATGTACGGATTCATCGATACCGGATCGAACCGCGGCCTCGGCTGCGTGGGTCCGCGCGCCGCGCGCATGACTTCCTGGAAGTCGAAGCCTTCGGCCTGATGCCGCGTGACTGCCTCCGCATCGTTCCAGTCGTAGCCTTGCGCGCCGACCATCAGGATCAGCTTCGACGGTGCGACGAGCCTGGCGAAGCGCTCGGCTTGCGCGACGTAGAAAGCCTGGCTTGCGATGGGCCCCGGATCGCCCTGCGCCCAGTGCTCGTCGAAGATCATCGGGAACAGCTTGTCGTTGACCGCGCCGGCGTGCTGGATGTAGGCATCGGGATCGCCGACGGCGACGGCCTGCGTCGCCAGCTTGCCCATCGCGTGCATCGCGTCGTGCAGCTCGTGCGCGAACGACAATACCTGCGACTGCAGGGCAGGATCGAAGTTCTCGAGGTCGAGCGTCGTGCCGGCGAGGCCGTACGTCGTCACCGCATCGCGCAGCTGCCGGATTGCATTCGCGCGCGCGATGGGATTGGCGAGGAAGCGACGCACCACCTCGGGGTCGAACTTGCCGGTCGCCGAGTCCTTGCCCGGATCCACCGTGTAGTTGGTGACCATGAGGAAAAGCGACGGACGCGTCTCGATCGGCCGGTTCTTGAACAGCTCCACCACCTGCGGCTTGATGCGCAGCAGCAACGTGTCGGCGTCGCGCGAAAAGAAGCCCCACTCGCCGATGACCCAATCGAGCTTGTCGAAGTTGCGCGTCAGCGAGGCGAACGAGTTGTCAGCCCAGTTCACGAAGAACCCGGCGACGATCGCATCGGTGCGCGGAGCACGACCGCCCGTGCCGATGTTCCCGGCAGGGATGATCGATGGATTCCGCGAGGCCGGGTTGCCGTATTGTTTCATCGCCGCGGCGAGCTTGCGACGGTACGCCGTGCGCAACCGGTCCACCTTCGTGAAGGCGCCAGGCTTGCCGGTGGTGGCGCGGGCGATCGGCAGGTTGTTCGCCGTCGCGAGCGGCAGCTCGGGCGGAATGGGCGGCGACAACATCAGGGTGCCGACCAGCACGAGCGCGAGCACCGTGGTGACGACGCCGACGGCGAGCGCAATGCCTCTGATTCGGCGCCAGCGCTTTCCGGTGTAATCGATGAAGACGGGCGAGTGACGGCTGCGGTCGGCCATGCAGGGAGCGCGGCGTGAATGCAGGCCGCGCGCGCCGAACGACGCCGACGAAGCCTGCCTCTTAAGTTATCATCCGCTCCGCAGGCGCGCCCTGCGCGACGCTCGCGATGATGGTGTCGAGCATGCGGAGCTCGAATGGCTTCTGGAGCACCGGGCAGGTCGTCCGTTGCACGAAGCTCGCCGCCTCGCTCGACGCCACGTCCCCCGTGCTGAAGATGAAGCGGCGCAATACCTCCGGGTGCGCGATGGCCAGCCGGTCGTGCAACTCGATGCCCGACAAGCCCGGCATGCGGAGGTCCGAGATGACGACGCCGAAGCTGTCGCCATGGCTCTCGATGAGGGCCAATCCGGCCGCGCCGTCCGTCGCCTCCTCGACCGTCCAGCCGCGACGCATGAAATACCGCCGAAGGGCGGCCCGAATCGTCGGCTCATCATCGATGATCAGCGCCAACCTTGGCGCAGTAACGGCCGGATCCGCGGGCGCCACCGTGGCCGCGGTTGCCTCTCCCTCTCGTTCGCGAAAAGTCATGATCCTCGGGTCGATGCACGGCAGAAATACGGAGAATCGCGCGCCGCGTCCCGGAATCTTCGGGTCGACGGTGATGCGCCCCCCGAACTGTTCGACGATTCCAAGGGTGACGGACAGACCGAGACCTGTTCCTTCGCCCGTCTGCTTCGTGCTGAAGAATGGATCGAATATGCGCGGCAGTACGTCATCCGGTATGCCCTTTCCCGAATCTTCCACCGTCATCTCGCAGCCGTGCTCGCTCGTGCCGGCGACGACCCACACCTCCCCATCGCGCCCCGCCGCCTGCGCCGCGTTCATCACGAGGTTGGTCACGATCTGTTCCAGACCGCTTCGGTCGGCGAGCACGACCAACGCGGTGTCACCCTCCTCGACATGCAGCGTGACGCCAGCCGACTCGAGGGGTGGGCGCATCGCGCGTCCAGTCGTCGCCACGACTTCGCCGAGCAACAAGGGCTCCGTCGCGACCTCGCGCTGCCGGACGAATGAAAGCAAGTCTCGCACGATGGCCCGCGACCGCCGCGCCTGATCGCGAATCACGCCCAACGCCTCGGAGTCGGCCGGGTTGCGGTCGTCGGCGAGGAGATCCTCCGCGAAGTGCATGATGGACGAGAGGGGATTGTTCAACTCGTGCGCGACACCGCTGATGAGTTGACCCACCGCCGCGAGCCGTTCGCTCAACCGCAGCGCACTCTCGGTCGCGCGCAGCGACGTCACGTCTTCGGCATACCCTTCCCAGAGCCACACCTCCCCGCGATCGTCGCGGTAGGCGCGCGCACTGAGCCGCACGGTGACGCGCGATCCGTCGGCGCGCCACCACTCGACCTCGTGCCCGCGTACGACGTCGTCGGCTTCCAGTGCCGCCAGCAGTCGCGTGCGCGCGTCGGGATCGTTGTAGAGCTTGTCCGAACCTGACGCACGCGCGAGGCTCGCGGAATTCGGGTAGCCGAGCAGTGCGACCATCGCGGGGTTTGTCGAGACGAGCATGCCGCGGCGGGTCTCGCGAAAGATCGCCGCCGGCGCATTCTCGACGAATGAGCGAAAGCTGGCCTCGGACGCACGGAGCGACGCCGCATCCCGCGCGCTCGAGAGCGCGATGCTCGCCAGATGCACCGCGGCGCGCGACAGCTCGCGCTCGCGCGACGTCGCCGCGCGCACCTCGTCGTAAAAGCAGGCGAGCGCGCCGATCACCCGGCCGTCCGCGGCGCGCAGCGGAATCGCCCAGCCGCCGCGAATGCCATGCGCACTCGCGAGTGCCCTCCGGTCGTCCCAGAGCGGATCGGCGACGATGTCGGGCGACAATGCCGTCTCGCCTCGAAGGATCGCGCTCCCCACGACACCGCCCCCCGCGATCGGACTCACCACGATCTCCTCGAAGGCCGCCCTGAACTCGGCCGGCAGCGACGGAGCCGACACGATGCGCGCGACCTGCCACTCGTCGTCCAGTTCGTAGACGGCGCAGCGGAGTTGCGTGGCTTCGCCCTCCAGCACACCGAGCAGCTGCGCCATCGTCTCGTGAGGTGGAGCACCGGTGGCGATCAGCTCGAGCACGTGGCGCTGCCCCTGGAGAAAGACCTCCGTGCGCGCGCGCTCGGAGACATCGCGGAGGCCCATGACGTAGAGCGGCACTCCTTCGACCATCGCGCGGCCCACGCGCGCATCGACGAGCACGAGACGTCCATCGGCGCAGACCGCGACGCATCGCTCCGTGTCCGCCAGCGGCGCCTGCGGCGCCTGCGGCACCGTCGTGCGCCCGGAGGCGCGCAGGCTCTCCGTCAGCGGCGCATGCCACCGTTCCGTGAAGAGGGTGAAGACCGACCGCCCGATGAGCGATTCGCGCGAGTAGCCGAGCAGTCGCTCGACGGCGCCGTTCACCATCCTGATCGAGAAAGTGTCGTCGAGCGAGATGATGCCGTCGGTGGACGCGTCGAGGACGATGGCGAGCTGGCCCGCTGCCTCGCGCTGCGCCGAGAGGCGCCGGACGCGAACGGTGCGGTTGGCTGCGTATGCCGCGACACCGGCGAGCGCGAGGAGCACCGCGAGGAACGCGCCCTCGATGCCGATCTCCGTCCACAGCGGGACGATCGCGTCGCTGAAACGCACGCGGCGCACGATGCCCCAGCCGAGCAACGTGTCGAAGTGCGTCACCGCGAGCGCGCGAGAGCCGTCGTAGGTCGTGAAGACGCCGAAGGTGTCCGCTCGGGCGAGGGCAAGTCCCGCGGGCGAGTCCGCGCGCAGCGCCGTTTCGCGCGCAATGCAGACAGGCACGGGCTGCTCGGGACATGCGGTGATCAGCACCGCGCCATCGGGCGTTGGCGTCGAAAGCAGGCTCATGGCAGCGTTGGGCCGGCCATTGGCCCACGGCGAGAATGCGGCGACGACATCCGAGCGCAGGATGATGGCCGCTGGGCGCAGACCGTTCTTCGCCAATGGGATGGTGGCGGGGATCGGCACGGCGAACGACAGGACCGCCGCGTGTGGCCCACGCGGAACGACGGCGGAGTGCACGACGTCGTGCGCGGCGTGCGCCTGGCGCATGGCGACGCGTTCTGCGTCGAGGATCGAGTCCGGTATCGACTGGGCGATCACGAGTCCGGCGGAATCGACGATCCACAGTCCGATGAACTTGCCTCGGCGTGTGACGGGGGCGAGCACCTGTGTGAAGGGCGGCGTCGTGTCACCGCTGACGCGGGGCAAGCCCGAATGCACGGACACGCTGGCGGCGAGCGCCTGTGCGTCAGCTCGCCGCTCCGTGACCCATTCGTCGACCGTTGCCTGCGTCGTGATCGCACCGCCCTCGAGGGCCATGTGCCATCGGTTCAGCATTTCGCGCTGGAGATAGCGCACTCGCAGCAACACACCTCCGCTGATGGCCAAGGCGAGAAGGAGCAGGATGGGAAGGGTAGCGCGGTCGCGTTTGCGAACTGCCGGTGGGCTCGACATCTCTCTTCATGACCATCGGCAGAATCGGGATGTTTCTGAACTTCGGCGGCGCCAAGGAAAAGCGGGGCGGAGACTTTCGTCTCCGCCCCGCTCAGCCGTGCGATGTACTCAGTGCTCCGAGTCCGTCAAGCCGCCTGCCAGAATCCGGCGAGGGCGCGTCCATCGGGTGACTCGCGCAGCTTCTCGAATGCGCGCTCGCGGATCTGCCGAATGCGCTCGCGGGTGACGCCCATGAGTGCACCGATCTTCTCGAGTGTCATCGGCTCGCCGCTCTCGTCGAGGCCGTAGTACAGGAACAGGATCTTGCGCTCGCGTGGCGTGAGGTATTTCCGGAAGACGCGCTCGATGAATTCCTTCATGAGCTTGTAGTCCGTGGTGTCCTCGATCTCGGAGCCGTCGACGCCAGCGAACCGTTCGCCGAGGGTCGAGGCTTCGCGATCGGAGCGGTCTATTGGGGCATCTAGTGATACCTCAGTAGAGCTCATCTGCTTCGCCGCACGCACCGCCTCGGGGGTTTCCTCGAGGAGTCGCGAGATCTCGTTTTCGGTCGGATCGCGCTTGAGAACCTGGGCAAGGATCGTCTCGGCGCGTGCGAGACGAATGAGCTGCGAATTCTGGTTGAGCGGGATTCGGACGCTACGCGTCTGTTCGGCGAGAGCCTTGAGGACGGCCTGTCGGACCCACCACACGGCGTACGAGATGAACTTGACGCCCTGATCCGGGTCGAACTTGCGAACCGCCTTGAGCAGCCCTTCGTTGCCGATTGCGACCAGCTCGCTGAGGTCGAGGCCGTGGCCCTGGTACTTCTTCACGTACGAGATGACGAATCGGAGATTCGCCGTGACGAGCCGCTCCGCGGCGGCTTCGTCGCCTTTCTGGGCGAGCCGCGCGAGGCGGCGTTCTTCGGCTGCATCACTGATCAGTGGCAGCTTTTGTATGTCCTGGAGGTACTGGTCGAAAGCTGTGGAGGGGGACGAACGGAAATAACCCTTGGACCTGGTCTCGGTCGCTTGCTCCATACACGCCCCTTACCTGTGCCGGAAGGTGGTCGGGCGTCTCCGGCTGCACAGAGCCGCGCGCCCGCGTGAGTCAGCAGGACGGCCAGAATAATGTGTGGGGAAAAACCCGTCAACAGCGAGTTTGCCAGAATGACCCACTAAACATATTTGTGATGCACCTAACTCTAGCAATGACAGCGGGTTGACGGTTACTCAAATTAATGGCGGCAGTATGACTGAACGATTCGGTCAGTTTGACTGTCTCGTTTTGGGCATTTTGCTCGAAAGACGAGCTAAACGCAAGCGGGCGCGCTGGATACAGCGCGCCCGCTCTTGCTCGCCAACACGTCAGGTGGACGGTGGGTCCTTCATCTTTGTTCGGCCGGTGGCCATCAGGATGCCGATCCCGAGCAGAACAATGACGCCGACCGCGATCCACATGGTCGGAATGTTGAGGAGAACGGCGGCGACCCCCAATCCGATGATGAGGATGATGAAGCCGATGAGGTACGTACCGAATGAGGACATGTTTGGCGTCCGGTGATGGGTCGATTAGTAGAAGAGCAAGGAGTACGCCGCCTCGCGTGCGGCGGCGGCGGCGTGAGGCACAACAGCCGATGCGGCGTACGGCGCGACGTGCGGAGTGGAGGGTGTGAGGCGTGCGGCGATTCGGACGCGTACGGCGGCCGGCCCCACTCAGCGCATTCTGGGAACCGCGGCCGTTGACGTCGTCAACAACGCGGTAACACCGTGTTCGTGGTCAGCCTGTCCGGGACGAGCCATCCGGTAGTCGCCTCACGTCACGCAACACGCCGCGCGCGTCACTCGTCACGACGCGCCGGACGTCGTACGAGCAGGCCGCACCAGAGGCTATCCCTTTCCAGGCTGGCCAGGTCCGCCGAGCCGTCCAGTCATCAGCGTGTCCTTATCGGCCCCCCGAGGGCGCGGAACGAGCACGGCCGTCCCGCGCTGAACCCCGAAGCGACGCGCCTCCGCACACGTCGGCGTCCAGATGTCGAGACGGTTGCCCTTGATCTTCCCGCCCGTGTCATCGATGAGAAAGCGGCCGAAGTACTTTCGGCCGACATAGATCTCGAGATAGCGGGCGAGAGGAAACATCTTCGGATCTGACGCCACGATACCCAGGCGCACATAGCGATCGCGGCGAGTGAGGCCCTTCAGGCAGTACGCGGTGAGCTTGACGGGAACCGGGTCGCCCAGACGCAGCGGCGCGTCGCGATGGAGGGCCCAATCGGCGGCCGCACCGCGCACCAGCGCGCCCTCGAGTCGAAGGTCGGCGTAGACCACCGTGGGTTCGAAGAGGGTCAGCCGCTCGGGAACGACGGGCACGGCTCGAAAGCGCAGCACCGTGGCACCGACACCGATTGCGAGTGCGAGCGACAGCATCGCCGCACCGGTCCACGATCGCCGGCGCCGATCGCGACGATTGGTGCGAGACGGCGTGATCGGCGATGGCACAACACGCCGCGGAATGGCCGGACTGCTCCACGGAGGCGTCACTGGCGGGCCGGCGACACTCACGCGAGCACCTCGAGCACAGCCGCGTCGGCAACCGCGATGCACCAACCCGTCTCCGCATTCGCCATCTCACCGATGCGAGCGGGCAGCGCGTACTCGGTCGTCCCGCTCCGGGCCTTCTTGTCGAGACGCGTCGCGGCGACGATCTGCTCGGCGCTGAGCGACTCGGGGCGTTCGACGGGCAGCTGCGCGCGATCGAGCACGCGTTCGATGCGATCCGCCGTTCCCTCCTCAGCGATCCCCAACCGCTCCGCGAGCCGAGCCTCGAGCACCATGCCAATGGCGACGCATTCGCCGTGGAGCAGGCCGTAGCCGCTCGCATGCTCGATGGCGTGGCCGATGGTATGACCGAAGTTGAGCGTCTTCCTGAGGCCGTGCTCGCGCACGTCCGCCTTGACGACGGCCGACTTGATCTCGACGCTCCGCGCGACGGCGTCGAGTGTTGTGGACGGATCACCGGCCAGGAGCGACGGGAGGGAGTCGCTCAACTCGGCGAAGTGCCGTGCGTCGGTGATGACGCCGTGCTTGATGGCTTCCGCCAGTCCGGCGCGGCGATGTTCGATGGGCAGCGTCATGAGCAGCTCGACGTCGACCAGCACGACAGCCGGGTTGTGGAAGGCACCGACGAGATTCTTGCCCGCGGAGGTATCGACGCCCGTCTTTCCGCCGACGGAGGCGTCGATCATCGCCAGGAGCGACGTGGGACATTGCACGAAGGGCACGCCCCGCATGAAGGTCGCGGCGACGAACCCGGCGAGATCACCCACGACGCCGCCGCCAAGCGCGACGACGGTGGTGTCGCGGCCACAACCGGCGGCGAGCAGCTCGTCGGTGAGTCGGGCCCAGGTGTCGCGCGTCTTGTGCGGCTCACCAGCGGGCATGACGTGCAGGGACGTGCGACCGTGCGTGGCCAGGTCGCTCATGAGCGACGAGGCATGGAGCGGTCCGACCTGGTCATCCGTGATGACGGCGTAGCAATGCGCCGGCGCGACAACCGCGATGCTCGACGCGAATTCGGACCGCAGCCCGGCCGAGATGCGGATCTCGTACGGACCGGCGTCGATGGTACGGCTGTGGCCGAGCGCTGCGGCGGACGTCATGCTACCAGGTGACCTCGCCGGCGCCCGCACGCCGGTTGGCGAGGCGGGCGAGCGTGAAGAGGAGGTCGGAGAGCCGATTGAGGTAGATGACGGCCAGCGGGGGAAGCTCAACCTCGTGCTGGAGCCGGACGACATGCCGTTCAGCGCGGCGGCAGACGGTGCGGGCGACGTGGAGCGCCGCGGCCTTGGGGGTACCACCGGGGATGATGAAGGCACGCAGCGGCTCGAGCTCCTGCTCGCCGTCATCGATGGCGCGCTCGAGCTCCGTGATGCGTCCCTCGTCGATGCGGGCCTTCTCGAGGTGCTGCGCCATCTTTTCCCGGTCGGGTGTGGCGAGGAGTGCGCCGATCGCGAACAGGTCGCGCTGGATGGGCACGAGCACCTCGTCGATGCGGGGCATCATCTCGATGCACCGCGCCATACCGAGGACGGCGTTGAGCTCGTCGACGTCACCATATGCTTCGACGCGGATATCGTCCTTGGGGACGCGGCCGCCGCCAAAGAGGCCTGTGTCGCCCTTGTCGCCTGTCTTTGTATAGATCTTCATTGTGGCGGAATATAGGCTCGGCGGGGGGCGCTTGGCGCTTCGCGCCCCTCTTGTGGCGCGCTCGCTCGCGCTCGCTTACTGAGCGCATCGGTGCTCCGCGCCTCGCCTACGGGAACTGCGTCGGGAGCGTCAGAGTTGTTGGTGCCGTACGGGCCGCGGAGCGGCCCGCCCCGTAGGGCAGACGCGAAGCGCCGCCGCCTTGTAAGCCGCGCGCGAAGCGCCCGCCGCCCCTATCTTGCCTCGATGCACGAGACAAAAGACATCACCATCATCGGTGGCGGGCCCACCGGACTCTTCGCGCTCTTCTACGCCGGAATGCGCGGCGCAACGGCGCAGATCGTCGACGCGCTGCCCGAGCTCGGCGGACAGCTCGCCGCGCTCTATCCCGAGAAGTACATCTTCGACGTCGCCGGATATCCCAAGGTGCTTGCCAAGGACCTAGTGAAGTCACTGGCCGAGCAGGCAGCCCAATTCCAGCAGCCGGTGCACCTAGGCCAGCGGGTGACGTCGCTCGAGGAGCGGGACGGCCTGTTCGTCCTGCACACCGACAAAGGCGAGTTTCCGTCGCGGTCCATCGTCATCGCGGCGGGCATCGGCGCGTTCTCTCCACGCCGGCTTCCTCAGGCGTGCGCCGAGCCGTGGTATGGAAGGGGGATCTACGATGTCGTCACGGATCCGAAGGAGTACGCCGGCCAGCGTGTGGTGATCATTGGCGGCGGTGACTCAGCGTTCGACTGGGCGACACAGCTCGCCGGCGTCGCGACGCACGTTTCGCTCGTGCATCGGAGCGACCGTTTTCGCGCACATGGCGCGACGGTGTCGCAGTTCGACGCCGACGTCAAAGCGGGGCGCGCGGCGATGTTCACCTTCCACGAGATCGGCGACGTGCTGTGTCGCGACGAGGGTGAGCGGTTCACGCACATCATCCTTCGGGACGTGAAGGCGAAGACGACCACGGAGATCGAGGCGGACGTCGTGTTGCCGATGCTCGGTTTCGTGAGCGACATCGGCCCGATTGCGGAGTGGGGGCTGACGCTCCAGAAGGACGAGATCGTCGTGAATCAGCTGATGGAGACCGGCCGCGCGGGAATCTGGGCGGCCGGCGACGTCACGACGTATCCGGGAAAGTTGAAGCTGATCGCGTGCGGATTCGGCGAGGCGGCGACAGCGGTGAACCAGGCGGTGCACTGGATCTACCCGGAAAAGAAGGTCGCGCCGGGACACTCATCGAACATGGCGATCTTTGGGCAGAAGGACGACTAGGCACACCAACGACGTGCGCCAACGGCGCGCACCAACGGCGTGCACCAACGGCGTGCACCAACGACGTGCTCCAACGGCGTGCTCCAAACAGCGTGCTCCAAACGGCGTGCTCCAAACGGCGTGCTCCAAACGGCGTGGTCGAACGACGCACTCAAACGCCGAGCTCAAGACGATCTAGGAGCACGCCCCTGGAGCACGCCCTTCCAAACACGCCGTTGGAGCTCGCAGTCAGTGTGGCTACTTACTCTTCACCAGGATGACTCCGCCGCTGCCGGCGTTCGTACCGAAGCGCTGTGCGGCGTCGCTCGCGTTCAGGTAGCGGATCTCCGCGATCTGGCTTGGCCGCAGGCGGCTGAGCTGTTCCACGCCAAGCAGCGGCCCGCCATCGACCGAGACGTGCGTGCTGCCGGCAGATGCGTTCTTGGCGCTGATGGCGCCGCGCGTCATCAGGAATCGTGGACGCAGGCGCTGCACCGCCTCGAGCGCATCGCCACTCGCGATCGTGGGATCTGCGAGTTCGGCGGCGGTGATGACGTCCGCGTTTCGCCCCGCGCCAACCGTCGTGCCTGGATCGCTCGACGCCGAGCTACCCGCGCACGCCATTGCCGCCACCAGAAGCATGGAACTGTAAAGTCGCTTGCTGAACATGGAACCTCCCGGTGGATGATGCTGCCCAATGTATCGCGGAGCATGGCGGGCGCTAGCGTTGCGCCGCGCCGAATCCCTGTGGATGTCGTGCGCGCAACTTCTCCTCGTTTACACGCGCGACTTCGGACAGCGGCACTCCCAACGAGTGCGCCACAATCGCGAGACACCAGAGTGCGTCCCCAAGCTCCTCGACGACGGCATCGCGGTTGAGCGCCCGCCCCTGCATGACATGCTTGCGCACGTGGCCAAGCACTTCGCCCGCCTCTTCGGCGAGTCCAGCCGCGGCGTCGAGCAGACGTTGATCGTCGCGCAGTGCAGGATTGATCGTGCGTGCCGCGGCCCGCTGATATGCGTCGAGATCACTCATGAATAGGTGACGCGCGGATCGGCCTTCGCGTACGCGATATCGGTGATCAGGTTCACGAGCACGAACACCGCGCTGAGAAAGAGCACGGAACCCTGGATGGCCGGAAGGTCGCGCCGAGCGATGGCGTTGACGACGTAGCGTCCGAGTCCGGGCCAGGAGAAGATCGTCTCGGTGAGGATGCTTCCCGTGAGATACGCACCGAAGTCGAGCCCGAGCACCGTGATGATCGGAATCATCGCGTTGCGCAGCGCATGTCGCCCGACGACGAGCGACTCCGGCAACCCCTTCGCCCGTGCGGTGCGCACGTAATCGGCGCCGAGCGAGTCGAGCATGGCCGAGCGTGTCATGCGCGCGAGGAACGCGATGGAACGCATGCCGAGTGCGAGCGCCGGAAGGATGAGGTAGCGCAGTCCGCCGAAGCCAGAGGGCGGCAGCCAGTGCAGCGTGACGGCGAAGAGCAGGATGAGCAGCAAGCCGACCCAATAGACGGGAAAGCTGATGCCCAGGTAGGCGATGCCGAGCCCGACACGGTCGAGCAGGCCGCCGGGGTTCATCGCACTGAAGACGCCGAGCGTGACGCCGAGGATCGTGGCGAGCAGCATCGCTGCGCCGGCGAGTTGCAGCGTCTTGGGGAAGCGCTCGATGATGTCCTTCTTGATCGGCCGGTTGGTGATGTAGGACTTGCCAAGGTCGCCCTTCGCGATGGTGGCGAGGTAATGGCCGAACTGGACGGGGAGGGGATCGTCGAGTCGCAACTCGGCGCGAAGGCGCGCGATGGTCGTCGAGTCGGCGCGCTCGCCGACCATGGCATCGACGGGATCGCCGGGCGCGACGTAGAGAAGAAGAAACGCGACGACGAGCACCCCGAACAATGTCGGAATGGCGAGCAGCAGTCGCCGCAGGATGAAGGCGCTCACGGTGCGACCGGTGCGGCTTTCGTCACCGTCGTCCAGTTCTGGCCGTTGAAGATCACGGGCGGCACGAAGCCCTTGATCCACGGCTGGACGGCATAGAGCTCGTTATAGAAGTAGAGAAAGATCATCGGCGCCTCGTTGAACGCGAGCTCGTCGGCCTGCTTGTACAGCGCAACACGCTTCGCTTCATCCTGCTCGCGGCGTGCCAATGTGACGAGGCTGTCGAACTGCGCGTTGCTGAAGTACGAGACGTTGCCGCCCACGCCCTTGTTCGCGCTGTGAAGCAGCGGATAGAGAAAGTTCTCCGCGTCTGGATAGTCCGCGTACCAGTCCTTGACGAATAGGTCCGTCTGGCTATTTCGTGCCGCTGCGCGCGCCGCGGCGCTTTCGCGCTGCACGATCTTCACGCGAATGCCGGAGAGCGCGAGGTATCCCTGGAGCGTCTCGGCGATGCGCACGTAGATCGGGTTGGTGGAGGTCCACAGCTCGACGTCGATGCCGTTGGGGTAGCCGGCTTCGCGAAGGAGCGTCTTGGCTTTCAGCGTGTCGAACTGATAGCCGGTGCGCGCGCTGTCGCCGCCGGGCAGCTCGGGCGGGATGACGCCGCCCGCCAGCTCTCCGCGTCCGGCGATGAGATTGCGGACGAGCACCTTGCGGTCGATGGCATGATTGAGCGCCTGGCGAACGCGCACGTCCTTGAGTGGTCCGCGTGTGGTGTTGATGGCGACGTACACCAACTCGAGCGACGGTGTGGAGGCGAGGAGCTTCCGTCGCTCGGTGTCCTCCTCCCAGCTGCGGATGTCGCCCTGCGGAATCTGGAGGACGTCGACGTTGCCGCTCTCGAACTCGGCGACCGCCGTGCTTGGCTCGGCGATGATGCGCGCCTTGAGCGAGTCGGCCTTCGGCGCGCCGCCCCAGTAGCGCTTGTTCGGGACGAAGAGCAGGTAGTCGTCGTGCTTCCATTCGACGAGCTTCCACGGCCCCGTGCCGACCGGATTCTCGCCGAAGTTGGCGGCAATCTTATCTGATGCGATCGACGCGACCGGCATCGCCAGGAGCTTGGGAAAGATCGCAAACGGCTCCTTGAGCGTGACGACGACCGTGGAGTCGTTGGGTGCGGCGATTCCGTCGATCGCCCTGGCCTTTCCGTCAGCGAACTCCTTGGCGCCCTTGATGGGATAGAGTGGCCATCCGCGCCCGCCCTTCACCTTCGGATCGAGGACGCGCTGCCAGCTCAGCAACACCTGTCGTGCGACGAATGGAGTTCCGTCGGTGAACTGGACGCCGCGTCGCAGGTGGAACGTGTAGACGCTGCCGTCGGGTGAGACGTCCCAGCTCGTGGCGAGGGCGGGGACCACACCGGCGTCGGGGGTGAAGCGGGTGAGTCCGTCGAAGAGATATCCGACGGCGCGGCCGGTGGGGACGTCAGTGGAGAGGGCGGGGTCGAGCGAGCGCGGATCGTACTGGTCGCGCGAGTCGACGATGGTGCGCCGGTTCGCGCCGTCTCCCCCTCCGCCACAGGCGGACAGGACCAGGGCGGAGAACAGGGCGATGGAACGGCGCATGACGTTCTGGCGTAAGCAGTTGACAGCACGGCGAAGGCGCGAGAACTTACCCGCGTCAGGGAGCAACGTCAATCAAACGCGCCCGCCGGAACCAGTACCCGCGCGGGCGCGTCGTGTCTGTCGTTGCAAGTTGCGTCCCTTCGTTTTCCCGCTGTCCCCGAGTTGCATGGCAGAACCCAAGAATATCCCGCCACGACAGACGACACGACTCGACGGCTACGTGTATCGTCGTGCGCTCACGTCGATGGAGCTCATCCCTGCGATCGGCGCCGGTATCGTGACCGGCCTCGCCGCCTTTTACGTCGCCAGGCTGTTCCTCGAGCGCACGCCGCTCCTGCCGGAGGAGCAGCGGCTCGGCAAGCATCACGCTTCGGGACGAGCCACGGGATGACATTCGGTGGGTGGCGCGGGGCCGCGTGGCGATGCGTCGCGCTCACCGTCACTCTGCTCGCCGCTTCGCCTGTCGTCCTTCGCGCGCAGAGCACCGAGTGCGAGCCGGGGGAGCTCGAGGTCCGGGCGCTGGATTTCAAGGGCAACCGGGAGTTCCGCGCGAGCGACCTCGCGCTGCGCATCGTCACCTCGCCCTCCGAGTTCCTGCGTCGCAGCCTCCGCATTCTCGGCACCAGGCGCTGCCTCGACAGCGACGAGATGCGGCTCGACGTCGGACGACTGCGCGTCTTCTATCGCCGGCACGGCTACTTCAATACGAAGGTCGACACACTCGTCACACCGGTGCGCGACGGCTACGGCGGCGTACGCGTCGCGTTCCTGATCGACGAAGGCACGCCGGTGCTCGTGGACACGCTGCGCATCTCCGGGCTCACTGGCATCATCGCTCCGATCGCGGATACCACGAGCCTGTCGCTGCGGTCCGGCATCGTCTTCGACGTCTCGCGTCTTCAGGTGGCGATCGACTCGGTGAAGGCGCGGCTGCGCAACAATGGCTATCCGCGCGGCGACGTGGCGGCGAGCTTCAGCGTGGACTCCATACGCCAGCGCGCCAACGTGAATCTCGACGTGCTGCCGGGAACGCGCGCCAGCATCGCCGCCATTCGCGTGACGGATGAGCCGCTGCCGGGCGCACCACGCAAGCTCAGCGACCAGACCATCCTGCAGCTGCTCGGCGTACATCCCGGCGACCTCTATCGCGAGCGAGAGCTCATCGACGCGCAGCGGACGCTGTACCAGACCGATCTCTTTCGCCACGTCGAGATCAAGATCGCGAACGACTCGACGACATCGCGGGTCGACTCCCTCGTGACGCTCGACGTGCTTGTCGCGGAGAATTACCTGCGGCAGGTGGACACCGAGGAAGGGTGGGCAGTGCTCGACTGCTTCAAGGCCCGCGT
>JBDSML010000141.1:0-14951 GCA_039915865.1 Gemmatimonadaceae bacterium
GCAGGCCGGTTCGACACTATGTCTGTGAACGCATCGATCGCTGATCCACGTCTGGAAGGCCGGGAGCTCAATCGCGTCGTCTACAACGCCGAGGAGATCGCGGCGCGGGTGCAGGAGATGGGAAGGGAGATCACGGCAGCATATCCAGATGGTGAGCTGCTTGTCCTGGGTCTGCTCAAGGGAAGCTTTATCTTTCTCAGCGATCTCGTGCGCCAGATCAACCGTCCGCTGCACGTCGATTTTCTTGTCGCGGCCAGCTACGGCGAAGGGACGGTGTCGAGTGGAAATGTCCGGCTGGTGTATGATCCGGAGACCAAGCTCGAAGGAAAACACATTCTGCTCGTGGAGGACATCGTCGACACGGGTCGGACACTCAACAGGTTGATGGATTTGCTCGAGGCACGGAATCCGCGATCACTGGACATTTGCGCCTTGCTACACAAGCACATTGCTGACGAACTGAAGTACGAGACTAAGTTCATCGGATACGACGCACCACACGAGTTCCTGGTCGGTTACGGGTTGGATCACGCCGAGAGTTTCCGGCATCTGCCTTACATAGCGAGCCTGCTGTAATGCCTGCACCAACACCGCCGAAAAACGGCAACAACAACAGTGGATTCAACTGGGGGCGCTTTTCGAAGACGCTCTCGTTCTGGATCCTCATCATCCTGATCCCCGTCGCGCTGATCCAGATGACCGGCGCCCGCGCCGAGTCGGCGTCGGAGATCCGTTACGACTTCTACCGGCAGCAGCTCGAGAGCGGCAACATCGCCGAGGTGACTGTGCAAGGCGGAAAGAACGTTCTCGGCACCTTCAAGGAGCCGAGGACGATCCAGAACAAGACGACCAAGAAGTTCACGATCCAGCTCCCCGCGGCGAACTCGCCGCAGGAAGTGGATTTTTTGATGGCCAAGGGCGTCCAGATCACATCGCAGGATCCCAAGCCGAGCGTCATGGCATGGGTGATCAACTTCCTGCCATGGCTGCTGCTCATCGGCTTCTACCTGTTCCTCTTCCGCCAGATGCAGGCGGGAGGCAACAAGGCGTTCTCGTTCGGCAAGTCGAAGGCGAAGCTGCTGACGGGCGATACGCCCAAGGTGACGTTCGCTGACGTGGCCGGCGCGGATGAAGCCAAGCAGGAATTGCAGGAGATCATCGAGTTCCTGAAGGACCCGCAGAAGTACACGAAGCTCGGCGGCCGTCTGCCGAAGGGGTGTCTGCTGGTGGGTCCGCCGGGAACGGGCAAGACGCTGCTGGCGCGCGCCGTGGCCGGCGAGGCGGGCCGTCCAGTCTTCTCGATGTCCGGATCGGACTTCGTCGAGATGTTCGTTGGCGTGGGCGCCAGCCGCGTGCGCGATCTCTTCGAGCAGGGCAAGGCACACGCGCCGTGCATCATCTTCATCGACGAGATCGATGCTGTCGGTCGTCACCGTGGCGCAGGCCTCGGCGGTGGACATGACGAGCGCGAGCAGACGCTCAACCAGTTGCTCGTCGAGATGGACGGCTTCGAGTCCAACGAGGGCGTGATCCTCATCGCGGCGACGAATCGTCCCGACGTGCTCGACCCGGCGCTGCTGCGTCCGGGCCGTTTCGACCGACAGATCGTCGTCGACGCGCCGGATCTTCGCGGTCGCGAGGGCATCCTCAAGGTCCACTTGCGCAACAAGCCGGTGGGCGACGACGTGGACATCACGACGCTCGCTCGTGGTACCCCGGGCATGGCCGGCGCTGACCTGGCCAATCTCGTGAACGAAGCGGCACTGCTGGCCGTGCGTCGTGGCCACGACAAGCTCTACATGGACGACCTCGAGGAAGCGAAGGACAAGGTCATGCTCGGCGCCGAGCGGAAGTCCATGGTCATGAAGGACGAAGAGCGTCGGCTCACCGCGTATCACGAGGCGGGTCATGCGCTCTGCGCGATGAAGATCGTCGGCAACGATCCGCTGCATAAGGTGACGATCGTGCCGCGCGGTCGTGCGCTCGGTCTGGCCTTCACCCTGCCGGAGGATGATCGCGTGTCGATCACCCGCCAGCAGATCGAGGCGATGCTGGTGATGACCTACGGCGGTCGCACCGCTGAAGAGCTCGTGTTCGGCTACGATCGTGTGACGACGGGCGCATCGAGCGACATCCAGAAGGCGACGAGCATCGCGCGCCGCTACGTGACGCAGTGGGGTCTGTCGGATGCGATCGGTCCCATCCTCGTGGGTGACAACGAGCAGGAGCTGTTCCTGGGTCGCGAGATCCAGCATCGCCGCGAGGTCAGCGAGCAGACGGCACTACTCGTGGACGCCGAGGTGAAGCGAGTGATCACGAAGGCGTACGATCGGGCGAAGGCAGTGCTCAGCGAGAACATCGACCTGTTGCACACGTTGGCGGCCGCGCTGTTGGAGCGCGAGACGTTGACGGCCGAGGACATCAAGATGATCTCACGCGGCGAGTCACTGCCGCCGCGGATGAGCGGCGTGCCGGCAGCTCCGGCAATCCCGGCTGCACCGACGCCGACACCAGTGATGGAGCCGCGTCGCAAGCCGTTGCTCGGGGGACCGGAGCCGTCGCCGGCTTGATCACGAGGTGATCAGAGTGCGAAGGGCACACCAGTCGGTGTGCCCTTCGTCTTGCGATCCCCCGCCCATCTCGAACGTCCAGCTGAGATGAGCTATCAGCCTGAGCGTGAGCGTCCAGCCATGAGCACATCAGAGCTTGAGCTCGGGCTCGGGCCCCAGCTCGAGCTGCGAGCTCTGCTCTACTCAATGCTGGAGGCTTCACGCTCACGCTCATGGAGATCCGACAGGCGTACCCGACCTATCATCCAATCCTCCTGAGCAAGTATCTTCCCGGCATGACCGGCACCTGGACTGTCCGCGGCAGAACGGTCACCCTCGAGCATCCGCTCGTGATGGGGATCGTGAATGTGACGCCCGACAGCTTCAGCGACGGCGGCTACTACTTCTCGCCGAGCGCTGCGCTGGCACACGCGGCGAAGTTGCTCGCCGAAGGAGCCGACATTCTCGATATCGGCGGCGAGTCGACGCGACCGCAGGGAGCGGAGAGCGTCTCCACCGACGAGGAGATCAGGCGCGTTCTTCCGATCGTCCGCACGCTGACGGCCGAACATCCCGAAACGTTGATCTCCGTCGACACAGTGAAGAGCGCGGTCGCTGAGGCGGCGATCGAAGCGGGTGCGCACATCGTGAACGACGTCTCCGGCATGCGGCTCGATGCGGAGATGGCTGTGGTGTGTGCGCGATCTGACGTCGGCGTCGTGTTGATGCACTCGCGCGGCGGAGTGGAGGACATGGCCTCGTACGCGCACGCCGTGTTCGCGGGCGATCCACTCGACGAGGTGCTGGATGAGCTGGGCGAACGTGTCGAGATTGCACTGGAGAAGGGCATCGCGCGCGAGCGGATCGCCGTCGATCCAGGGATCGGTTTCGGCAAGCAGAGCATCCACTCGCTGCGGCTGCTCGGCTGCCTCGAGCGGCTCGTCGCGTGGGACATGCCCGTGGTGGTCGGTGTGTCGCGCAAGCGATTCATCGGTGAGCTCACGGATACACCCGATCCAACTCGACGTGTCTTCGGCAGTGTGGGAGCGGCCGTGTCGTCGTACGAGCGCGGCGCGCGCATCTTCCGAGTGCACGACGTGGGCGCGACGCGTCAGGCGCTCGACGTCGCCGCAGCGATTCGTGCGGCGGGCCGAGCGTGACGGAACTCGGGCAGCTTCGCCTGCTCAACCCCGGATGGCGGGACGTGCTCGAGGTAATCGTGGTGGCGTATGCGATCTATCGCGCATTGCTGCTCTTTCATGGCACGCGCACGCTGCAGATCGTCACGGGTCTGCTGATTCTGCTCTTCGTCTACGCGCTCTCGTGGCTACTGAAGCTCGAGATGATCAGCTACCTGCTCGGCTTCGTGTTTCAGTATGGCGCGATCGCGTTGCTCGTCGTGTTCGCTCCCGAACTGCGGTCGGCACTCGCACATCTCGGCGAAGCACGCTTTCGCGGACTCTTTCAGGCGATGGAGCGCGGCGAGGTGGCCGAGGAGATCACCGAGGCGGTGGAGCGGCTGAGCCGTTCGGGGATCGGCGCGAGCGTGGCGATCGAGCGCGAGGTGTCACTCGACCGCTTTGCTGAATCGGGCTCGCGAATGGAGGCGAAAATCTCGGCCGACCTGCTGACGACGATCTTCACGCCGTACTCTCCGCTACACGACGGAGCGGTGCTGGTGCGCGGTGATACGATCGTCGCCGCGGGGTCGATCCTGCCGCTGTCGCAGCAGCCGCTCCTCGATCGCGCACTCGGCACTCGGCACCGCGCGGCGCTGGGGTTGAGCGACGAATCCGACGCACTGGTCATCGTCGTGAGTGAAGAGCGCGGCACGATCTCGATCGCCGAGCGGGGACGCCTTTTTCGCAACTTGTCGCCGGTGGAGGTGCGCGCGTTTCTCGAAGGGCGCACACCGGTGCGCGACGCGGTCGAGGCCGCGGGAGCATCGAGCTGAGCGCGCGACGCGCGGGGTGGGCGGCGGGCGTCGCGCTGCTGCTGGTGTACGTCATCACGCTGGCGCCGGGCGTCACGTTCTGGGACGCGGGCGAGTTCATCGCAGCGGCGCACGTGTTCGGCATCCCACATCCGCCCGGTACGCCGCTGTTCGTCGCACTCGGACGGGCGTGGACGATGCTCCTCGGCGGGATGATCGGCGTGGCTCGCGCAATGAACCTGCTGTCGGCAGTGAGTACGGCGGCGGCAGGCGGTTTGAGCGCGTGGCTGGTGGCGCGCGGGGTTGCCGGTGAGCGTGATGCGACGTGGGGAGCGGTGGCGGGTGCGCTGTGCGCGGGGCTGATGACCAGCGCGTGGGCGAATGCGACGGAGACGGAGGTATATGCGCTGTCGCTTGTGCTCGTCGTGGCGACGCTCGCTTGTGCGTCCAAAGCGGGCGATGGGAATGCGGGATCAGAGCGTTGGTTACTGCTCACCGCATACCTCATTGCACTCGCACCGTCGGTCCACCTCAGTGCACTGGTCGGCGCTCCGGCGGCCATCGCGTTCG
This sequence comes from Gemmatimonadaceae bacterium, assembly GCA_039915865.1. GTDB lineage: Bacteria > Gemmatimonadota > Gemmatimonadetes > Gemmatimonadales > Gemmatimonadaceae > AG11. Next base: position 5,053 of record JBDSML010000141.1, read on the forward strand.
CAGCGCGAACGCGCGACGGAAGGTGGCTCGGGTACAGGATGTTGCTGCTCGGCGGAGTATCGATCGCGAGTGCTGGAGTGGGGCGGATGTCGTGGCTGCTGATTGGAACCGGGGCGCTGGTGGCGGTTGCGTCGGCATTCGTTCTTCAGGCGGAAGAGCAGGTCCCTCGACTTCGCTCCGGACGACATCTGGTTTCCGCGATAGTGCTGACCGCGATCGCGGCGAGCGCACTGCTGATCATGCTGCTGCGGGCCCGGCACGATCCGGCCATCAACCAAGGCAATCCCAGCACGCTGACCACGCTCGCGGACGTCGTGGCGCGACGGCAGTACGACGTCTCGCCAATGTGGCCGAGGCAGGCGCCGGTATGGCTCCAGCTGGCGACGCTCGCGCAGTACATCGATTGGCAATTCGGGTTGACGATGGGGCGCGGCATCTTCACGACGCCATGGCGGCTGCTCGTCACGGTCGTGTTCCTGCTGCTGGGCATTGGCGGCTGGCGCGCGATGCGCGACGATGCGCGACGGGCCGCCGATGCGCTGGCAGTGCTCGCCCTGTCCGGCACGCTCGGCGTGTGCGTGTACCTGAACCTGAAATCCGGCGCGACGATCGGTTACGGCTTCGTGCCCACCGGCGCACACGAGGCGCGGGAGCGCGACTACTTCTATGTCCTCGGCTTCTGGGGATGGGGACTGTTCGCGGGATACGGTGCACTGGCGTTCGTGCGGTCACGCCGGTGGCCGGCGTGGACGGCGGTGGCGGCGGCGGTGGTGCCGCTGCTGGGCAACTGGACGGCGAACGATCGTCCGCGCGGGGACGGTGCGACGGCGCCGCGCGACGTCGCGGTGGCGCTGCTCAACAGCGCGCCAGCGAACGCGATCCTGTTCGTCGCCGGGGACAACGACACCTATCCGCTCTGGTACCTCCAGGCCGTCGAGGGGGTGCGGATGGACGTCACGCCGGTGACCCTGCCGTTGTTGCCCGCAGAGTGGTATGGCGACGAGATCGCTCGGCGGACCGGATTGCGGTGGAGGAATGGTGGGTTCGTTGCGGGCGCGCAGTGGGCGCACGAGGAGTTGGCGGCGCACATTGCCCAAGCGGCGCGTGAGGCGGGGCGGCCGGTAGTCGCGTCGCCGTCGGTGGGGGCGAAGGAGCGTGCGCTCCTCGGATCGTCGTGGCGACTGACCGGCACGGTGTACGTGTCGTCGGGGGCGGCGAACGGGTCGAATGATCCGCCGGTGATCGACAGCCTGAGCGACGCGGGGGTCGTCGCTCCGAAAGTGCATGTGCGCGGGAGAAAGGCAACGCTTCCCGACGATGTCAGCGCGAGCATGCTCGAACTGCTCGAGTGCGGGCGGTTGGGCAGGCTTCCAGCGGGTCGTTCGCCAGTGCGGGACTCGCTTGAGTTGAGGTGCAACCTTCGGTAAATTCTCGTGTTATGCCATTTCAGGACCTGCCCGCCCGGCTCGCCGAGGTGAGGGCGAAAATCGAGGAGGCGCGACAGCGAGGCGGCCGGGGCCAAGGGGTGACGATCGTCGCGGTGACGAAGACCTATGGTGCCGATGCCGCGACCGCGGCGTGGAATGCTGGAGTGGAGGACGTCGGTGAGAATCGGGTGCAGGAGGCGGGCGTCAAGATGACTGAAGTCTCCGTGCCGCTTCGCTGGCACCTCATCGGACATCTGCAGCGGAACAAGGTGAAGCAGCTGGACGGGTTTCACCTGGTGCACTCGATGGATAGCGGCCGACTGGCGGATGCCCTGGACGAGCATGGACGGAACCGAAATCGTCCCGTGGACGTCCTGCTGCAGGTGAACGTGTCGGGCGAAGGGACGAAGGGGGGTTACGGACCCGCCGACGTGGACGCCGAGTCGGAACGGCTGGCAGGAATGACGGGTTTGCTGGTGCGCGGCGTAATGACGATGGCGCCGTTCGACGCCGACGAGGCGACGCTGCGGCGGGTGTTCGGTGGGGCGCGAGACGCGGCGGCGACGTTGCGGGCGGCGGGGCTGCCGGCGACCGAGCTGTCGATGGGCATGTCTGGCGATTACGAGGTAGCTGTCGAAGAGGGCGCCACTCTGGTGCGCCTCGGAACCGTGCTGTTCGGAGCGAGATCCGCCTAATGGACGAGACCTTTCATCTCACACCGCTCGACGTGCGTCGCTACGATTTCGGCAAGGCGATTCGCGGATACAATCCCGAGCGCGTCGAGCAGTTTCGCGACCAGGTGGCCGAAGAGCTGGAGCGGCTCACGCGGCAGTCCCAAGACCTCGAGCAGAAGGCGAAGGGATTCCACGAGCAGCTTCGGGCCTTCCGCGAGCGTGACAAGGCGCTGAACGACGCGCTGGTCAGCGCACAGCAGCTGCGGTCGGAGATTCGCGAGTCGTCGGAGCGCGAGGCGGCGCTGATCGTGCGCGAGGCGCGTACGGAAGCGGAGCGTGAGATCGAGGGGGCGCGGAACGAGATCCGGAAGCTGGAGGCGCATCTGACCGAGCTCGATCGCGCGCGTCGCAATCACCTCGCGCAGGTGCGGGTCATCGTCGAGCGGCATCTGGCGGAGATCACGTCGGCCGAGACCGCGCCGGGTCCTCAGCTGCCCGTGATGCCGCGAGTGAGTAGTGTCGCCGCGCTGATGGGCGACGAGCAGTCGCGCGCGGCAGTGGGCTCAGCGGAGCGCGAATGACGTCGTCGGTCAAGAGCAGGTCCGTCGGCTTCGCTCGGGACGACAGCATGTCCTCGGCGAATGCGCAGACGCTGGAGGCCGTCGTGGCCGCGGCGGATGTCGTGCGCGCGGTCTTCAACGGCACGCCCGACGTCGCGATCGTGCTCGGCACGGGGCTAGGTGGTCTCGCGAAGGAGATCGACGTTCAGGTGTCGATCTCGTATGCGGACATCCCCGGCTTTCCGCTATCGACGGTGGAGAGTCACGTCGGCCGTCTGCTGTGCGGTACGCTCGCGGGCAAGACGGTGGTTGCCATGCAGGGCCGCTTTCATCGGTACGAAGGCTACACACTCCAGCAGGCCACCTTCCCGGTGCGCGTGCTCAAGGCGCTTGGCGCGTCGACGCTGATCGTCTCGAATGCGTGTGGCGGAATGCATCCGCTGTGGGCGTCGGGCGACCTGATGTTGATCTCCGACCACATCAACTTCCTCGGCGACAATCCGCTCATCGGCGCGAACGATGACCGCCTGGGTGCGCGCTTTCCGGACATGTCCGAGCCGTACGACGCCGAGTTGCGCCAGTTGGCGCGCGACGTTGCGGCGGACAAGCGCATCAACCTGCGCGAAGGAGTCTACGTCGCCGTCCAGGGACCGAACCTCGAGACGCGCGCCGAATATCGGATGCTGCGGGCACTCGGTGCGGACGTCGTGGGAATGAGCACGGTGCCCGAGGTGATCGTCGCTGTCCACGGCGGGATGCGTGTGCTGGGGCTGTCGATCATCACCGACCAATGCCTGCCCGATGCGCTGGAACCCGCGGAGCTGTCGACGATCATCGCGAACGCCGAGCGCGCCGAGCCACAGTTGACGGCACTTCTGTGCGGCGTGCTGGAGCGGATGTGAGTGTCTCCGACGTGACGGAACCGCGCTTTGGCCTCGTGCCGGCCGACCAGCCGGCGACGGAGCTCGAGGAGGCGCTTCTCGCGCGTTGGCGCGAGGAGGGTCTGTTCGAGCGCACGCTGGCCGCGCGCGAAGGTGCGCCGACGTTCGTGTTTTACGAGGGACCGCCCACGGCGAACGGCCAGCCGGGCATTCATCACGTGTTCGCGCGAACGATCAAGGACCTGTTCTGCCGCCATCGCGCGATGAAGGGCTATCGCGTCGAGCGAAAGGCGGGCTGGGACACGCACGGCTTGCCGGTGGAGATCGAAGTCGAGAAGCGGCTGAAGCTCACGGGCAAGGCGGACATCGAAAAGCTTGGCGTCGCAGAGTTCAACCGACTGTGCCGCGAGAGCGTGTTCACGTATCGCAGCGAGTGGGAGAAGCTCAGCGAGCGGATCGGCTACTGGCTGGACTACGAGCATCCGTACGTCACGTACACGAACGACTACATCGAAAGCGTGTGGTGGTCGCTCGCGGCCCTGCACGCGAAGGGCTTGCTGTATCGCGGCCACAAGATCCTGCCATACTGCCCGCGCTGTGGAACGTCGCTCTCGAGCCACGAGCTCGCGCAGGGATACCAGGAGGACGTGGATCCGAGCGTCTATATCGCTCTCGATCTGGGGACGGTGAACGGGGAAGTCGTCGACGATGCGGCGGACATGCCGGGCCGTACGGCGCGACGCATCCTCGTGTGGACGACGACACCGTGGACGCTCGTGTCGAACACGGCGCTCGCGGTGCATCCCGACCTGACGTATGTCGAGCTGCGGAAGACGGACAGCGCTGACACGCGTACCATCATCATGGCCGAGTCGCGTGCACCGGTGGTGCTCGGCGACGACTTTGCGAAGCGGTGGACGCTGGTCGGCACGATGACGGGCGCGGAGCTCGTCGGTGCGCGGTACCGTCGACCGCTCGACTGGCTGCCGTATCCTGAAGGGACGAACCACGAGATCATCATTGGCGAGAGCTTCGTCAGTGCCGATGATGGATCCGGGGTGGTGCACATGTCGCCGGCATTCGGCGCCGACGACTACGCGGCGGGACGCCGGCACAATCTTGCGTTCCTGCTTCCGGTGAACGCGCGCGGCGAGTTTCCGGCCGATCTTCCGCTCGTGGGCGGGAAGTTCGTGAAGGACGCCGATCCCGAGCTCATCGAAGAGCTGAAGCGTCGCGGCGTGCTGTGGAAGGCGACGACGCTGGTCCACCAGTACCCGCATTGCTGGCGGTGCCAGACACCGCTGCTGTATTACGCGCGCAACTCGTGGTTCATCAAGACGTCGTCGTACAAGGGCGAGATGCTCGCGCGCAACGAGCGGGTGAACTGGAATCCACCCGAGGTGGGCACGGGCCGGTTCGGGGAGTGGCTCGAGAACAACATCGACTGGGCCGTGTCGCGCGACAGGTACTGGGGCACGCCGTTGCCGGTGTGGGTGTGCGACCGTGACGCCGAGCATCTGGACGTGATTGGCAGCTATGCCGATCTCGCGGCGCGTTCCGGCACGTCGCTCGGCGGTGACTTCGATCCGCACAAGCCGTTCATCGATGCGTATTCGTGGGCATGCACGGCGCCGGGCTGCACCGGGCACATGAACCGCACGCCCGAGGTCATCGACGCGTGGTACGACTCGGGGTCGATGCCGTTTGCGCAGTGGCATTACCCGTTCGAGAATCGCGAGACGGTCGCGCAGCAGTATCCAGCGGACTTCATCGCGGAAGGGCAGGACCAGACACGCGGTTGGTTCTATTCGTTGCTGGCGATCGCGAGTGGACTTGGCGACGAGCTGCCGAACAATGCAGCGGGAACCGCGGCGCCATACCGTGCCGTAATGGTGAATGGCATCGTCACCGACGCAGACGGGAAGAAGATGTCGAAGAGCCGCGGCAATGCCGTGGAGCCGTTCGGCGTCATCGAACGTCATGGCGTCGACGCGGTCCGGTTGTTCCTCGTGAGCAGCAGCAAGATCTGGGAGGAGCGTCGCTTCGACGAGAACGTCATTCGCCAGAGCGCTGGCCGTTTCCTGCGCACGCTGAAGAACATCTACAGCGGCATGTTTGCGACGTACGCGAACTTCGGCTGGTCGCCGAGCGATGCGGATCCGGCGGTCGAGGATCGTCCGATCATGGACCGGTGGATCCTGTCGCGACTGGCGACGGTAGAGCAGCGCGCCGACCGCTTCATGACGGAGTACGATGCGTTCGCGGCGTCGCGCGTGGTGTTGGAGTTCGTCGACGACGACCTCGCGAACTGGTACGTGCGGCAGTCACGCTCGCGGTTCTGGGCGCCGGAGAACGCCTTCACCGACGACACGAATGCGGCGTTCGCCACCTTGCACGAGGTACTGGTCGTCGTGTGCCGGTTGCTCGCGCCGTTCGCCCCGTTCGTCACCGACCAGCTGCATCGCGAGCTGACGGGAAGCTCGGTGCACCTCGCCTCGTACGTGCGCGAGGATGCGCCGACGCCGGACGCGAGCCTCGAGCGGCTGATGGCGAGCGTTCGCACGCTCGCCACGCTCGGACGTGCGGCACGCGAGCAGGCGAAGATCAACGTGCGCCAGCCGCTGTCGCGGATGGTGTGCGTCGCGCCGCAGGTGACGGACGACGAGCTTCGCGTGCTGTTGCCGGTATTGGAGGCGGAACTGAACATCAAGGCCATCGAGATCGCCACCAGTGGCGACGCGCTGGTGACCCTGAAGGCGAAGCCGAATTTCCGGGCGCTGGGCAAGAAGTTCGGGAAAAAGACTCCATTGGCAGCGGAGGCGGTGTCCAACTTTACGAGCGCGCACCTGCGAGATTTCCTGAACGGCGTGGAGCTGCTCGTGACGGTCGATGGCGAGACCCACGGGCTCGACGCGGATGATGTCACAATTGTGCGACGCGCGTCGGGCGATCTCGTCGTCGAGGAGGAGCACGGCTTTTTCGCGGCGATCGATCCGACGATCACTCCCAAGCTCAAACGGGAAGGGTTGGCACGTGAGGTCATCAGCAGGGTACAGCGTATGCGAAAGGACGCCGGTCTCGCGGTAAGCGACCGGATCCGCCTCTGGATCGATGGAGATGCACTAGTCTTAGAGGCCGCGGCGGAGCATCGCGATTGGATCGCCGACGAGGTGCTCGCTCCTGCACTAGCGGTCGGCGAAGAACCGAAGGAACCCGTGCAAATGCTGGCGAGGCAGACCGTGGATCTCGACGGGATTCACGCAGACCTTGCCCTTACCAAGGACGAGTAGCACATGGCCACGTCAGAGAGCGCGACCACGAAGGCGGTGAAGCCGAAGGCGATGCCGAAGAAGCAGCTGCAGCACTTCGAGAAGCGGTTGCTCGAAGAGCGAAATCGGGTGCTCAAGGAGCTGGGCCATTACGACGAGGCGTTCGGCGCAACGTCGCAGGAATCCGACGGCGATCTGAGCAGTTATTCTTTCCATATGGCGGATCAGGGAACCGATGCCATGGAGCGCGAGAAGGCGTTTCTTTTCGCGAGCCAGGAGGGCCGCTTCCTCTGGCACATCGACGAGGCGTTGCGTCGTCTGTACCGCTCGCCCGAGACGTTCGGCAAGTGTCACAACTGCGGCAAGGAGATCGCATACGAGCGCCTCGATGCCCTGCCGCATGCCCGCTTCTGCATCGAGTGCAAGCAGCGCGAGGAAGATGCAAAGTCGAAGTAAGAGCGCGCTGTTCTGGCCAGTGCTCGCCGTCGTCGCCACGATCGATGTGGTGACGAAGGGGTTCGCCGAGCGCGCGCTGGCCCCGCAGCGTATTCCGCACGAAGTCTTCGGCGACTTCGTGCGGTTCACGCTCGTCTACAATCCGGGCGCGGCGTTCGGACTGCACCTGGGCGCACAGTCCAGGTGGATCTTCACCGTGCTCACGATCGTCGCGCTGGTGATTCTCGGCCGTCTCTACCTGGCGACGAAGCGTGGCGACACGCCGCGCACGTTGTCGCTGGCCCTCGTGTGCGCGGGTGCACTGGGCAACCTGCTCGACCGCCTGCGTTCGGACCTTGGCGTCGTGGACTTTCTGGACGTCGGTTTTCGCGACGCGCGGTGGCCGACGTTCAACGTCGCCGACATGGCCGTGAGCATCGGCGCCGTGTTGCTGGCATGGGTGCTGTGGCAGGAAGACCGCGTTGCGGCGATGCAGGAGCATGAGAGCCGCGCGGTGACGCCGACGACACCAACCGCCACCGCAGTGGAGCAAGGAGACCTCGTCTGACGATCTCCATCGCTCCCGCACGACCGAGCGCCCGCCTCTTCTGGACGACGGCGAGCAGTGTCGTCCTCGCAGATTTCGTCACGAAGCTGATGGCCGAGCACTACCTCGCGCCGCGGTACGTGCCGCACCGCATCATCGGCGACTGGCTACGGTTCACGCTGGCGTACAACCCGGGCGCGGCGTTCAGCATGTCGCTCGGCGTGTATTCGCGGTACATCTTCGGCGCCTTCGCCATCATCGCGCTCGTCGTGCTGTGGCGGCTGTACAAGATGACGGGCACGGGCGCGCGCGCTGGCGACCGGACGCGGATCATCGCGCTGGCGCTGGCGTGGGGCGGCGCGGCCGGCAACCTCGTCGACCGTTTTCGCTCTCCGCACGGTGTCGTGGACTTCATCGACATCGGCTATGGCAACGTGCGCTTCTGGACGTTCAACATTGCCGACTCCGCGGTGACAGTTGGTGCGCTCATCCTCGCCTGGTCGCTGTCGCGGGAGGACCACGATCAGCGGGCGCAGCACGCCGCGAGCGCCGCGCGCGTGGAGCCTGTCGCCGACTCGCCGGCTCCCGTCCTCGAGCGTAGCGAAGGACCAGACGCGTGAGTGACGCCGGCGCCGGTACGAGCGGCGCGCGGCACGAGCTGGTCGCTCCGGCCAACGCCCCGCGTCTCGACCTGTTCGTTGCCACATCCCTCGACCTCTCGCGTACGCAATCGGCGACGCTGATCGCCAACGGGCAGATCTCCGTGAACGGACGGGCCGAGCGCGCGAGCTATCGGCCGGTCGAGGGCGAGCGGGTGGTGGTGGACATCGTGCCGCCATCGGCGCGACCGGTCATTGCGGAGGAGATTCCGCTCACGGTGGTGTTCGAGGACGACGAGGTACTCGTCGTCGACAAGGCCGCCGGGATGGTGGTGCACCCGGCGCCGGGCAATTGGAGCGGCACGTTGGTGAACGCGCTCAAGGGGCGGGGCGGTGCCCTCTCCGACCTTGGCGGCGAGGACCGCGAGGGGATCGTCCACCGGCTCGACAAGGAGACATCGGGGCTGCTCCTCGTGGCGAAAACCGACCGCGCGCACCGGCTGTTGGGCGCCGCGATGGCCCGGCGGGAGATCGTCCGGCGGTACGCGGCGATGAGCTGGGGCCACCTCGACAGCGACGCGGTGACGGTGGAGAAGCCGATCGCGCGCGATCCGCGAGACCGAAAGCGCATGGCAATCGTCAGTACGGGGCGGGCGGCGCGAACGGACTTCGTGCGGCTTGCCCGGTTCGATTCCGCCGACCTGCTGCGTGCGCACCTGCACACCGGTCGCACGCACCAGATTCGTGTACACCTGTCGTCCATCGGCCATCCGGTGGTGGGTGACGACACGTACGGCGGAGGCGGAGGGCGGAAGCTGCTGTCGCTTCCGAACAAGCGGCATTTTCTGCATGCGGCGTGGCTTCGCTTTCGTCATCCGGCCAACGGCGAGATGATCGAATTGCGAAGCGTGCTGCCACCAGATCTGGTGCAGTCGGTAGTGAGTGCGGCGGGGCCCGACGTAGTCTTTGGCGACACTGATCCGCTGGAGTACTTTGGATTTTTCAGGGACGACAGCTGACGCGCGAGCCGCGGCACGGACGTTATTGTTCCGTGTGGCGGACCGCGTTTATGGATGCGACATCGAAGCCGTCCGGGAGATCATCCCCTATCGGCGCGCCACGCGGTTGCCTGGCGCGCCGAGGTACGTCCAGGGGCTGATCAACCTGCGCGGCACGATCGTGACGGTGCTCGACCTGGGCGCGCGACTCGACGCGGGACGCGCGCCGGTGCGCGAGGGATCGATCATCCTGGCGACGCACGGGACGCGCGTGGTCGGTGTGGCCGTGGACGAGGTGATGGACGTACAGGCAATTGCGGAAGAGCCGATCGCGACGAGTCTGGGGGATGACGCGCCCCGGGGACTCGTGCGCGGACTCGGCCACCTGGACGACGGCGTCGTCGTGCTGGTGAACATTCACGCGCTGGTCACGCAGGTCCTGCTCTAGGGGGGCAACGAGTGAGTCATACAGTTCTCATCTGTGACGACGCGATCTTCATGCGGACGAT
>JBDSML010000147.1:0-59816 GCA_039915865.1 Gemmatimonadaceae bacterium
CCGCACGAGCATGCAGATCTACTGGGATCAGGCGTTCGTCGCGCGCTCGTTGACTGGCAGCGAGGCCACAGTCACGACACTCGCACCGCAATCGGCAAACCTGCATTCACGCGGCTTCTCGCGGACGTATCGCAAGGGAGGCCGGTATGGTCCGTACTGGTTCGCCTATGACGAGGTGACGAAGCAATCACCATGGCGGCCGATCGAAGGCGACTTCACCCGCTTCGGCGACGTGCTGCCGCTACTGGGCAGCAGCGACGACATGTACATCGTCATGGCTCCGGGCGACGAAGCGACCATCACGTTCGACGCGAGCTCGGCGACATCCCTACCCACGGGATGGAAACGTGACTTCCTGCTGTACACCGACGGCTGGATCAAGGACTCCGACCTGAATACGGCGCACGGCACGACGGTGGGGCCGCTGCCCTTCCACGCAGTCAAGTCATATCCGCTCGCCCGGGGAGATTCCTTTCCCACCGACGCATCACATCAGCGCTACGTTCGCGAGTACAACACGCGCACCGTCAGGAAGACGACGGTGCAGACTCAGCGCTGATAGACTCGCACGTAATCGACGATCATCTGCTGCGGAAAAGTCGTCGTTGCGTCAGGATCTCCCGGCCAGGAGCCGCCGACCGCGACGTTCAGCAGCATGAAGAAGGCGTGATCGAAGACCCAGGTCCCACCCGACGGCAAGCTGGCGATCGACGTGCGACGATACTCCTTGTCGTCGACGAGCCAGCGGATCTCACCAGCCTGCCACTCCACGGTAAAAACGTGGTAGTCGTCGGCGAAGGGTAGCGTCGGGAGCGAGTAAGAACTTCCGATGGCGCTGCCACCCGAGTAGCCCGGTCCATGCAGCGTGCCGTGTACCGCGTTCGGCTCCTTCCCGATGTTTTCCATGATGTCGATCTCGCCGCTCTTCGGCCAACCGACGCGGTCGATGTCATTGCCCAGCATCCAGAAGGCTGGCCAGAGCCCCTGACCACGGGGGATACGTATGCGTGCCTCGAACTTTCCGTACGCCTGCTCGAAGCGGGCCTGCGTCTTGAGCCGCGCCGACGTGTAGCGACACGCGCCGTACCAGCATGTGAGCGCGGAATTCGCCGGCTCACTGCGCGCCGAGATGACGAGATGTCCGCTGCCGTCGAGTGAGGCGTTGCTTGCGCTGTTGGTGTAGTACTGGCGCTCCTGATTGCCCCATCCACTGCCGCCGGTTTCCGTCACCCACTTCGCCGGGTCGACGAGCGCGCCCGATGCGCCATCGAATTCATCGCTCCACGAGAGCTTCCATTCGGTCGGCGACTCGGGCGTATTGTCGACCGGCGTCACCTGCACGGTGGGTGTCTTCGCGCAACCGGCGAGGGCGACGACCGAGGCACATGCCAGCGTTCTGTGAAATCGGAAGAGGGTCTGCAGCATTGGTCTTGTATCGAAGGTCGCATCGACCGGGAGAGCGATTGGTCTGCTCCAGAATCAAATCGCCCGCGCCGTCTCGCGTCAGGGTCGCCTCGCCAGGGAGCACTGGGAGTCTGTGGGAACGAGAACGTGAGGCCAAGCGTTTGCCACCGGCACAGCCTTTCCCGACGGGCACTGGCTCGTCCGCCACATTCAACGTGTAAGTCATGAAGCCACTGGAACAGGTCAAGTTCGGCAAGGCCGACATCGAGAACGTGATTGGCAAGATGTCAGAAGCGGAGATCGACAAGCTCCCCTTCGGCGCGATCCAGCTCGACGCCTCTGGCCGGATCATGACGTACAACCTGATGGAAGGCGCCATCTCCGGCCGCGACCCGCAGGCCGTGATCGGCAAGAACTTCTTCCGCGATGTCGCGCCATGTACATCGACCCCGGGCTTCGAGGGCGTCTTCTACGAAGGCGTCAAGGCGGACAACCTCAACACCATGTTCCAGTACACCTTCGACTACCAGATGACGCCGACGAGGGTGCGCGTACACATGAAGCGCGCGATCAATGGCGGTTCGTACTGGGTCTTTGTCAAGCGGATCTGACGTGAGCGAGACTCACCATCACCGCCCGGTGGCATGGTGGCGCGACGACGCCCTCATCCACCGATTCGTCTGCGATCTCATCGCCGACGATCTGTCGCGGCAGCGACCCACGAGCCTCATCCCACCGGCAGGCTCATGGAAGTCGCCTGATCTGCATCTCGTTCGCGACCTCGCGATCGATTCGCTGGAGTTGGTTTCGCTGGCAACCGCATTGAATGAGGCGCTCCACCTTCACGAGTCGGGACTCGAGGATCGTCTGCTGGCTCGCCATACCATCGGCGACTGGATCGAAGTTGCAAGGGAAGGTCTCGAGACATTTTCGGGTGCGATGACCTTTCGCACTTCGGGGAGCGCGGGCGTCCCCAAGCGGTGCACGCATTCGGTCGCCGACCTCTGGCAGGAAGTCAGGGAACTGGCACCGCGCTTCGCCGGACGCCGCCGAGTGTTGTCCGCGGTTCGCACGCATCACATCTACGGTTTCCTGTGGAGTACGCTGCTGCCGCTCGAGCTCGCGCTCGAGAGCGACACCGTTCTCGATGTGCGAGGCTCGCTGCCGTCATCGGTCGCGGCCAGTCTGCGCGAGGGCGATCTCGTCATCGGATATCCTGACTTCTGGCAAATGATGGCCAGGAGTGGCGTATCGATTGCGAGTGATGTCGTTGGCATCACCTCGACCGCGCCATGTCCCGATATCGTCGCTCACGCACTCACGGAGCAGGGGCTCGGCTCGCTCGTTCATATCTACGGGAGCTCCGAGACGGCCGGCGTCGGCGTGCGCGCGCATCCGGGTGAGCCGTACACCTTATTGTCGTACTGGAAGCGTGGAGAGGGCGGTAGCGCGCACATCGTACGCGAATCATTCGAAGGGCGCTCGGTCGCGCATTCGCCGCAGGACACGCTCCTATGGACCGATGATCGCCGTTTCCGCCCGACAGGACGAGCAGACGACGGCATCCAGGTGGCAGGCGTGAACGTCTTCCCATCGAACATCCGGCGCGTGCTGCTCGGGCATCCCGACGTCCTCGACGTCGCGATACGACGTATGGGTACAGACGAATCGGGCCGACTCAAGGCGTTTGTCGTACCGCGCAGCACGGGGTCGCTGCTCGAGCTGCAGAATCACCTCGAGGTTTGGTTGTCGAGCCGGCTCAGTCCTCCCGAGCGTCCAAAGGCGTTCACATTTGGCGAGTCGATTCCCCTCGACCCAATGGGCAAGCAAACCGATTGGCTGCTCGCCTAGGGCGTCTCACGCGAAAGAGCGCCGAAGACGTCTTCCGAGCGCACCACTGCACCCACGGCCACGAGCGCGTTCGACATCTCGCCACGCGCCTTGTCGAACACGGCGGGATACAGCCAGCGGTACCAGGCGAGTGTCAACGCGGCCACGCCGAGGCCAACGCCAGCGGCGACGCCATTGCTCGACGCCATGACGCCCGACACGAAGGCAGCCGCGGCGCCGATGCCCCCCGCGAACCACTGCGAGGCGCGAACGTTTCGCCGTACGCCCGCGCGCAAATCGCACGTCATCGTCACCTCCGTTCTCGATTGCTCGCCAGGCAGCCGGCGGAGTGTCACGTGCACCTGGCGCGCCTCGAGCTGTCGTCGCGTACCCATCCAGTACATGTTCAGCGCATCCGCCTGCGCGCCGCGCGCCAGGAAGGGAGCCGCAGGAAGGTCGAACACCATCACGCCTCCGTCGAGCGGATGTGCGCCGACGGTCTCCCTGAACGTCAACTGGTAGGGCATCTGCTGGAGCACGCTGCCCAGCGCGCGAAGGGTGCGCGCAGGCGTCGCTTCGATGACGTGCGTGACGGCGACCGACCGCTCCTGTGTGCCGAGATACAGTGTCGCCGCCCGTTCACTCACGCCCAGCTGCGCGTCGCTGCTTCCAACCATCGCCCCCGACTTGCCCTGGGGACGCTCGGCCATCGCCATCGCGACGTACTGATTCGAGATGCCCGCTTCCCGCGCGGCGGCGACGACGTGAGCGACGGCATAACCCGTGTCGTCCGCGCTGACGGGCTCGGCGGATGGGACCAGTGCGCGGGCCGCGGTCGTACTCGACGGCTGCGTCAGCAGATCGGACCGCGACTCCAGGCGTCGCAACGCGTCCGCCTGCAGCTGCGCGGCGCGTCGCCAGATCGCGTTCGCCTCCTCCTCACTCAGGCGCGACGATCGATCGTCCGCGATCGCCATCGCAGGGTTGGGCTGAGCAGGGGCTTCGGCGAGCGCCTGCTCCAGCGCGTCGGCAAGGGCCTCGCCCGTGGCGAATCGATCGTCGGGCCGCTTGGCCAGGCACCGATCCACGACCTTCGCCAGCGACGCCGCAACATTGGGCGCCACATCGCGGAGCGGCGGCGGCTGCCGAGTCGCATGCGCGAGGATGACCGCCGGTCCCGCCAGGTCGCCGAAGGGCAGGCGGCCGCTGAGCATGTAGTACGCGACGACGCCGAGCGAATAGAGGTCGCTGCGGCCGTCGAGCGTCTCTCCGGCGACCTGCTCCGGACTCATGTACTGGAGGGTGCCGAGCACTGCGCCAGCCTGCGTGAGCTGGTGCTCGCCAGAGGCACTCTCCGCCGTACGCGCGATGCCGAAATCCGTGACGAGCGCTCGGCCACTCGCTCGCTCGAGCAGTACGTTCTCCGGCTTTACGTCGCGATGGACGACGCCCCGCGCGTGCGCATAGGCGAGCGCCCACGCCACCTCACGCAGGATGCGCACGGCGTCGGTCGCGTCGAGTGGGCCTCGATCGCGCACGCGGTGAGCGAGCGACTCTCCGTCGACGTACGCCATCGTGAAGAACGCAATGCCCGCCATCTCGTCAGCGCGGTAGACCGGGACGATGTTGGGGTGCGCGAGCCGAGCCGCGGTGCGTCCCTCGCGGAGGAAGCGCTCGCGAGCGTTGGCGTCCGACGCGTCCGTGGGAAGGACCTTGAGTGCCACGGGCCGGTCCAGCTTGTCGTCGCGCGCGAGATACACGACGCCCATGCCGCCACGGCCGATCTCGCGCAGGATGGTGAATTGTCCGGCCAGCGCGCGCGCGAGGTCGTCGGAAAGGGCGGTCATGGGGAGAAAGCTACGACATGGACACTGGCATGTCGCCGCCGAGATTGACGGAGGCTATAATCTGACGGTGAGCAACCGACCCCGCCCCGCCATTCGGCGCGCCATCATCACTGTGCCCTTTCTCGCGGCCATCCTGCTTGCCTGGCGGCTGGATCGAGCGCCGGAGCGAGCGAGCGCGGACGCGGCGCATCCCGGCTTCACGCTGCGCGACGAGACCGCTGCTGCCGGCATCGCCTTCGTGCACCATAAACCGTCATTCGATCCAAAAATTGCGAGTGTCGAGCCACATGTGGCGGCGCTGGGCGCCGCCGTGTCCGTCGCCGATTTCGATGGCGACGGCAAGCCCGACCTGTATTTCACGAACAGTCACTTCGGCGCCCCGAACGCATTGTACCGCAACCGCGGTGACGGCACGTTCGAGGATGTCGCGGCACGCGTCGGCCTCGCCGACCTCAATCGCGCCGGTGAAGGGGTGTCGATGGGCTCCATCTGGGGCGACGTCGACAACGACGGCCGAGAGGACGTGCTCGTCTACCGCTACGGGTATCTCGCGCTGTTCCGGAATCAGGGCAACGGACATTTCGAGGACATTACTGCCAACGCCGGCCTGCGCCGCTGGGTGAACAGCAACGGCGCCATCTGGCTCGACTACGACCGCGACGGGCTGCTCGACCTCTACGTGACCGCATACTTCCGCGACATCGATCTGTGGCACCTGACGACGACGCAGATCATGCACAACAGCTTCGAGTTCGCGACCAACGGCGGCAGGAATCTCCTCTTTCACAACACGGGGCATGGGACGTTCGAGGACGTCACCGAGAAGATGGGTGTGGGCGGCAACCGATGGACGCTCGCCGCCGCGTCGGCTGACTTCAACGGCGACGGATGGCCTGACCTCTACGTCGCCAACGACTATGGGCCGGAGGAGTTGTTCCTCAACGATCGCGGGCAACGCTTCGTGCCGACGAAGGCTGGTCTCGAGAGCGAATCGAAGAGTGGCATGTCCGTCGCCCTGGGCGATGCATTCAATCGCGGCCGTCTCGATGCGTTCGTGAGCAACATCTCCGAGCGCGGGTATCTCTTCCAGAACAACAACCTGCGCGTCAACCAGATGTCCGAGTCGGGACGCTTCCGCAATGTCGCCGAGGGTGCGATCGCCGACGCGGGATGGGCGTGGGGCGCGCAATTCGGTGACTTCAACAACGACGGCGCCAACGAGCTTTTCGTCGCCAACGGATTCATCTCGGCGGACAGGCAGAAGAACTACTGGTACGCGATGTCGAAGATTGCCGGCGCGAATGGCCGCTTCTTCGAGGACGCAGCGACGTGGCCTCCCTTCGGCGACGCGAGTCTCTCGGGCTACGAGAAGTCGCGCGTGTACCTCAACCGCGGCGTCGCCGGTTGGGTGGACGTCGCGAAACAGGTCGGTGTGACGGATGAACTGGATGGCCGGGCGGTGGCGCTCGCCGATCTGTCGAGCCGAGGGGCAGTGGACGTGATCGTAGCGAACCAGAACCAGCCGGCGTCGCTGTATCGCGACTTTCCCGACAGCAGTAACCACTGGATCGGCTTCAAGCTCATCGGCACGCGCAGCAACCGCAGCGCGATCGGCGCCGAGGTGTTGCTGCAGACGGGCGACTTGCGACAGCGACGCGTCGTCGACGGCGGATCCGGCTTCGCGAGCCAGAACGATCGGCGCCTGCATTTCGGGCTCGGCGCACGTGAGTGGGTGGATCGCGTCGTGATTCAGTGGCCTTCGGGAATGCGGCAGACGTTGTCGCGTCCGCCGATCGACCAGATCGTCACCGTCACCGAGCCGTCGGCGCCGACACCATGAGCGACGCTGCGAGTGTGACCGCCATGGAGCGCAACGTCTTCGCTCGCGCATGGGACTGGTCGAACAAGCTCGACCAGCGGTATCTCATCGCGTTCCTCATCACGCTCGTGCTGCTGGCCGCGCAACTGCGCTACCACATGTTCGGCGGCTACGAGCGGCTCGCACTGTCGCTCGGCGCGTGCATCGCGACGGAAGCGGTGCTGTCGTGGTTCGACCGCAGCAAGGTCGTCAACCTGTTGAGCGCGTACATCAGCGGGATCAGTCTCACGCTGCTGACGAAGCCGCAGGGCGGATCGCTCTGGCCGTTCATCATCGGCGGCTTTCTCGCGATCGCGTCGAAGTATGTGCTGCGCTATCGTGACAACCACCTCTGGAATCCGACGAACTTCGCGATCTGTGCGCTGTTGCTTTTGGCGCCGTCGCGCGTGTCGGTGCTCAGCCACCAGTTCGGCAATGACCTCACGACGAACATGGTGATCTGGGCGTTTGGCCTGGTGATCGCCGCCCGTGTTGGCGTGCTGCACATTACGCTGGCGTACGTCGCGAGCTTCCTGGTCCTCAACAGCCTGCGCGCCACGTTGATGGGTCAACAGATATTGCCGGAGATCGCGCCGATCACCGGTCCGATGTATCAGCTGTTCCTGTTTTTCATGATCACGGATCCGCGCACGGTGGTGAAGGGGAAGGGCAGGCAGGTCACCGTCGCCATCCTGATCGCCGTGATGGAGACCGCGATTCGATTCGCATCCGACAAGGGCTGGCCGCTGCCGACCGCATTCAACGCGGCGCCGGCACTCATGGCACTCGCGCTGGTGGGTCCCGTCGCGAAGTGGCTCGATCTGCGGCGTACGGCGCGTGTGATGGTGAAGACAGCCACACCATGACGGCGCTCGGCGCCACGGCCACGAGCAGGTCCCTCGTTGCGCTCGGGACGACACTGTTCGTTGCCACGTTGGCGCTTGCGTCGATCGCCCACGCACAGGCGCCGGAAGCGAACCGATTCGAGCGAAAGGTGCTCGTCGGCGGTATCGACGAACCGATCGAGATCGAGTTCGACAGGGCGGGACGCGTCTACTTCATCGAGCGCAAAGGCGCCGTCAAGCGCTACGACGAGCGGACGGGCCGAGTGGATCTGCTGGGCCACATTCCAGTCGCGCGCGTCGGCGAGGCGGGACTGATCGGCCTTCTCCTCGACCGCGACTTCGACAGAACCCGGCAGCTCTATCTGTACTTCTCGAGCGCGGGAACGCCGAGTGAGATGCGGCTGTCGCGATTCACGTTGACGGCACAGGACAGCATCGATCTCAGGTCCGAAGTGGTGCTGATGCACTGGTCGTACGAGGTCGCGTCGCATTTCGGCGGCGGGCTGACGTGGGATGCCCAGGGCAACCTGTATCTCACGACTGGCGACAACTCGGAGGCCACGCAGTACAACCCCGTCCACTGGACGAACGAGGGAGGAAAGGCGCAGGACTCGCAGCGGACGTCGGCCAACTCGAATGACTTGCGTGGCAAGATATTGCGCATTCATCCGCAGGCAGATGGCAGCTACACGATTCCGTCGGGCAATCTCTTTCCGCCGGGGACGGCGAACACGCGTCCCGAGATCTACACCATGGGCAATCGCAATCCGTGGCGGATCAGCATCGACTCGAAGAACGGGTTCCTGCACTGGGGCGAAGTCGGCCCGGACGCGGGCATCGACTCCGCGGGCGTGGGCCCGAAGGGGTACGACGAGTTCAACATCGCGTCGAGCGCGGGCAACTACGGCTGGCCATTCTTCATCGGCAACCGGAGTTACAACACCGTCGACTACGGGCCTCCGAAGACATTCGGCGCGCCGATGGATCCTGCGCATCCGGTGAATCGCTCGCCGAACAACAGTGGCCTTCGCGACCTTCCGTCAGCGCGGCCGGCGGCGCTCGCGTACCCGTACGGCGTGTCCGAGGAATGGCCACTCCTCGGCAGTGGCGGCCGCTGTGCCGTGGGCGGTCCGATCTTTCACGCGGCGAACTTCACCGGCGCGCGCCACTTTCCCGACTACTACGAGAACAAGTGGTTCGTCGCCGACTTCGTTCGAGCGTGGGTCATGGTCGCCACGATGAGCGACGACCACACGAAGATCGTCTCGATGGAGCGCTTTCTCCCTGACGAGAAGGTCCTCTCTCCCATCGACATGGACTTCGGACCGAGCGGTGATCTCTACATCGTGGAGTATGGCCCGAACAACGACGGGCGCCTTTCGAAGATCCAGTACAATGCCGGCAATCGCGCGCCGAAGGTCGTGGCATCAGCTGATCGTACCGCCGGTGCGACACCGTTGCGTGTGTCCTTGTCGTCGAAGGGCACCGTCGACTACGACGACGATGCATTGCGCTATCGCTGGATCGTGACGCCAGCGACCGGGACGGCGCGCGAGTATCCGACGGCAAATCCGACGTTCACACTCTCGTCCCCGGGCGCGTACACGGCGGTCCTGACCGTCACCGATCGCGCCGGTGCGTCGTCGCGCGACAGCGTGCAACTCGTCGCCGGCAATGAGCCGCCTCGCGTCGCCATCGACGTCACGCAGGGCAATCACTCCTTCTACTTCCCGGATGGTCGCGTCGGTTATCGAGTCCGCGTGTCCGATCGCGAGGACGGACCGGCGATACGAAAGCGCGTGACCGTCACGACGGACTACGTGCCCTCGGGAATGACGCCTCGGGAGATCGCGAACGCGCGCGACTTGAGCCCGGAAATCTCCCTGCGGCACATCCGCGCGAACGCCATCATCGCACGCAGCGATTGCGTGGCGTGCCACCGGACGGACACACGTCTCGTCGGGCCAGCATTGCGCGCGGTTGCACAGAAGTATGCAGGACAGAACGTGCTCGAGCAGCTCGCGCAGAAGATCATCACCGGCGGCAAGGGCGTCTGGGGTGAGGTGGTGATGCCGCCGCATCCGTCGCTCACGCCAGCCGAGGCGTCGACGCTGGCGCAATACGTCCTCAATCTGTCGAGCGCGAATGCGCGTCCGCAGCCGTTGCCACTCGCCGGCAGCTATACGACCATCGAGCATCGGAAGCCGCACGCGTGGGACACGACGCGGACGATCGTCGAGCAAGGCGCGTATATCCTTCGCGCGACCTACACCGACAACGGAGCGAATGGCGTCGCACCGATCACGTCGAGCAGCGCCGCGTTGTTGCGCAATCCACTCGTCGCGCCGGAGACCGCCGACAGCATCTCCCCCGGCATCATCTACAATCTCTCCAAGGGCGATCCGGGATTCGTCATTCGCCGAAGCGGTGCGCACATCGCCTTCAGGAACATCGACCTCAATGGCATCGGCGGCATCAGCGTCGGCGCGCTGACGCGCTTTTACACGTGGTCGCACTTCAAGGGCGCGACGATCGAGATCCGTCTCGATTCGGCGAACGGCGTTCTTGCCGGTGCCCCGATTAGGGTCATCCCGCCGGCCGCAAAGGCCGACCCCGTCGTGCTCGGCAACAACCTCGAGAAGCCGGTTACGGTGACGCTGGACGGCGTGAGCGGAACGCACGACGTCTTCTTCGTCTTCACGAACGCGGATGCGCGTCCTGACGACGACCTGTTGTTGCTGACGGGGATGGAGTTCAAGGCGGCGGCTCACGACGGTGGAGCAGGTCCCTCGACGTCGCTCGGGACGACACCGGCGCGCCTGCCTGAAGGATTCACGCGACTGTTCAATAGCCGCGACCTTACCGGCTGGCACGTGAGCCGCACGACGCACCAGGGCACGACCCCCGACGTCCGCGTCGAGGATGGCGCGATCGTGCTTCGGCAGCATCCGTACGGGCAGGGCGGCCTGCTCATGACGGACAAGGCGTACGAGAACTTCGAGCTCTACCTCGAGGTGAAGCCCGACTCGCTCACGAACGGCGGCATCTTTCTCCGCTCGACGGAGGGCGGATCGGCGTACCAGGTCGAGCTGGAAGGTGGTGGCGGCGGCGGAACCGGAAGCTTCTTCGGCGAGATGCTGCGCGTCAGCACACCGGTGGAGGCAAAGGGCGTCCAATCCGTCTGGCGCCAGAACGACTGGAACGCGATGCGCATTCGTATCGTCGGCGATGTGCCGACCGTGACGCTCTGGATCAATGGCACGCAGATCTACGAAGCAAAGATGGGCCGCAACGACTTGATCGGCGGACGCACGAGCGGAGTGATCGCACTGCAGTCACACTGGTCGGCGACGACGGCGCCAGTCGCCGGCTCGTTCGACATGAGTGGCTCATGGAAGCCGGGCGCGACGCATCGCTTCCGCAACATCGGCATCAAGGTCGTCCCGCCGGAGCAAGCGGAGCGAGCGAGTGTCGGCACCAACGCTTCTCGCCCGATAGCCGGCACTGGCGCGTCCAAGACTGGAATGGAGTTCGTGCGCATCGAGCCTGGTTCGTTCGTCGTCGGTCGATTCCAGCCGGCGTGTCCTCAACGCAACGAGCGCTGGACGGCCAACGACCACGCAGCCTGCACGCAGATGGTCAAGCGCGACGCGATGCCGGGCTTTTCGGCAACGATCACCAGACCATTCTACATCGGCAAGTTCGAGGTCACGCAAGGTGAATGGAAGCGGGTGATGGGCACCAACCCATCCGTCTTCCAGCGAAGCACGAATGGCGGGAACGCCGACCGGCATCCGGTGGACAACGTCAGTTGGGCCGACGCGCAGGTGTTCGTCCGCAAGCTCAACGCGCTCGACCTCACCGCGCGCTACCGACTCCCAACTGAGTTCGAGTGGGAGTACGCCGCTCGCGCCGGCGCCGCCGAGGAGCCGAGGTGGGACGAGATTCGCGCGACCGCATGGGAGCAGGACGTCGACCTCGGCACAACGCATCCTGCCGGAGGGAAGAAGCCCAACGCGTGGGGACTGTACGACACGCTGGGCAACGTGTGGGAGTGGGTCAGCGACAACTACAATGAGAAGCTGTTCGCCGACGCCGTTGCCCCGAAGTCGGCCAGGATCCACGTGCTCAAGGGCGGCTCGTTTCTCTCCGACGTGAAGAACGCGACGTGGTCGACGCATGCAGGCGGCCCGGGCAGCGGATTCGACGTCGGGTTCAGGGTGGTTCGCGAGGTTCCATAGTCGGTTTCTCCAGCCGGACACAACGCACATGAACGCTCGCCTGCTGCTTCTCGCGCTCGCGCTCGCCAGTGCAGCACGACTCCCCGCGCAAAGCGCGTCATCGCTCCCGCGCAGCACGCCCGAGCGTCAGGGCATCTCGTCGTCGGCCATCCTGTCGTTCGTGCAGGCGGCGGACACGGGCATCGACATGATGAACAGCTTCATGCTCGTGCGACACGGCCAGGTCGTCGCTGAGGGGTGGTGGGGCCCGTACGATGCGAAGACGCCGCACATCTTCTACTCGCTGAGCAAGAGCTTCACGTCGACGGCGGTGGGTCTCGCGGTGGCCGAGGGGAAGCTCAGTCTCGACGACCTGGTGTTGAAGTTCTTTCCCGAGGACGCGCCGCCCGAGCCGTCGGCGAACTTGAAGGCGATGCGTGTGCGCGACCTGTTGCGCATGTCGGCGGGGAATGAGACGGAAGCGTCGCTCTTTTCTGGCGCGCCGAACGCAGAGAGGTTGACGAAGACCTTCCTCGCGCATCCGGTGCCCTTCAAGCCGGGGACGCACTTCCTCTACAACTCGCCCGCGACGTACATGCTGTCGGCGATCACGCAGAAGGCGGTGGGCATGCCGGTGCTGGATTACCTGCGTCCGCGCCTCTTCGATCCGCTGGGGATCGAGAACCCGTCATGGCTGGCGAGTGCGCAGGGTGTGTCGATGGGCGCATTCGGACTCATGGCCCGCACGGAAGACATCGCGAAAATGGGCCAGCTGTATCTGCAGAAGGGTGTCTGGAAGGGAAAGCAGATCGTCCCCGCGGCATGGGTCGCCGAGGCTACCGCGAGACAGACGTCGAATGGCTCAGCGCCGACGAGCGACTGGGATCAGGGCTACGGCTACCAGTTCTGGCAATCGCGACATGGCTATCGTGGCGACGGCGCGTTCGGACAGTACATGCTCGTGCTGCCGGAGTACGACGCGGTGGTCGCGATCACGAGTGGCGTGCGCGACATGCAGTCGGTGATGAATCTCGTGTGGACCAAGCTCCTCCCCGCGATGTCGAAGGCCTCGCTCGCGGAGGACGTCGCCACACAGCGCGCGCTCAAGACGAAGCTCGCTAGCCTTGCCGTGCGTACGCCGTCGGGAGGTCCGACATCTCCGCTCGCGTCCCAGGTGAGCAAGCGCTGGTACGAGCTGTCCGACAACGAGCGCGGCATTCGCGCGATTGCGCTCGACCTCGCGGCGGGGTCGTCGGCGCTACTCGTCCGGTCGGCGAGCGGTGACACGCGGACGCCGATCGGCATCGGTTCGTGGATTCGCAGCGCCACCGGTTTCACCAACGGCATCAACCACCTGCTCAGCGTGCCGCAGCAGACGCCGACCGCCGCGGCCGGTGCATGGACGAGCGACAGTGTGTTTACCCTGAAGCTCGTTGGGCCAGAGACGCCCTTCTACTCGCTGATGACCTTCCGCTTCGATGGCGACCGGCTGCTGCTCGACGGGGAATACAACGTCAACTTCGGCCCGACGAAGCAGAAGCAGCTCATCGGTGCGACGGCTCGACCGTAACAGCGATCATTTCACGAAAACCGTGGATCCGGCGCCATCCCCCTGAGCGCCGGCAACGCTGCCACGACTTGCTCCCGACTCATTCCGACGAGCGCATGCCGCTCGACGAGCGCATCGAGATCCACCGGGTAGAGATTCCGCCGGCCGGCATCAGCGAGGCCGGCAACGTTCCGCGGTGCGATGGCCTCCGCCAACCAATCGACGAACCCCTGCCGCTCCGCCGCTGTGCCCACCTCGCCGCGGCCATGCGTGATTGCCGTCAGTCGAGCCCGACTCTCACGCGGTAACGGCCCGAGGACGGAATCGCCGACGCCGAGGAACCCGCGCCACGCCACCGACTCGTCCGACGAAATCCGCTGCGACACCTCGGCGAAGGACACCGTGGCGAAATAGAGCATCGCCTGCGCAGCGAACAGGTCGAAATGCGCCATCGCTTCATACGCGCCGGCGACGACGAGATCGATCTGGTCCGCCTCGGCGCTCAGCGCCGCATCATAGCGCGCCAGCGTTTCCTTGTCAGGGACTCGTGAGCCCGGCGCGGCAGCCTCGAAGGCGAGCGCAAGTCGCTCGACTGCGCGAAGTGCCCAGGCAATGCCCGTCGAGAACAGGGGATCGACGGACGCGTACGCATGCGGCATCATCGCCCACCGCGTCCCGGCCGCACGCGTCAGCCGATGCTGGATGAGCGGGCGAAACGCGATCGGCATCAATGGCGTCGCAGCGGCGAAGGCGCGCTCGATGGTCGGATAGCGCTGCAGCAGTTCATTCCAGAGCGCCGTCGGATCGCTGCCATCCGCAGACAGGCTCGCCATGCCGCGTGGCGTGAGCTGGAAACCGGCGCTCGTCACACCGTCGTCGAATCGGAGGGAATACATCCACCCCTCATCGATGACGTGATGCACTGCCGCCCAGTCGTCGGGGTAGGGGCCCTCGGGCAACCCGGGCACGGCATGGCTCATCAACTGCGCGCCGGCGAAGTGACTGAAGACGATCGCCGCGCGCGTCTCCGTGCCCTCGAGACCAGAGGGAATCGCGAGCTGTCGCGCGAGAAATCCGCCGGGCCCGGACGCATCGATGACGAAGCTCGCGCGCAGCGCGAACGGCTCACCGTGGCGCGTGCCTGTGAGATGAACGGCATCATCGTCGAACTGCGCATCCGAAAGCTCGGCGCAATCGCGATAGTCGACCCCCGCCGCGATGGCCTCGCGCACGAAGTGGTGATCGACGTCGGCGCGCAGCCAGTGGGTGTCGGCGATCTCGTCGTTCGGGCTGGCGGCAACGAGCAACCGCTCCGAGTCGAGCCCACGATTCGCGAACGGCACGCCGGGATGATGCCGGTAGTACGTGAAGCCGCGCTTCAGCCCGCGCCGGAGCTCGGGGTGATGCGTGACCCAGCGTCCATGGGTCGCGAGCCGGTAGCAGTCCGCCAAGCCGTAGCGAGAACCGATACGCTCGAGCGACAGGTTCGCGAGGGGCGTCGACGACTCGCCGATGGCGAAGCGCGGATGCGTGCCCCGCTCGAGCAGCACGACGTCATAGCCGAGTACGGTCAGCACGCGCGCCAGCAATGATCCGGCGAATCCGCTGCCGACGATGGCCACCTCGCACTTCTGCGTCACGCGCAATCGCACATGCTGCACGCCACGCGCGACTCGGCCACGCCACTCACGTTCAACCGCCGCAGCCGCTCCACCCGACTCGGGCCACACTCCGTGCATGTGGACAACAGCTCAGCATCCCACAGGTCGGCGGTCACGACTGCCGCACCGAACTGTAAACATCCATCGAGTGCGTCTTCCAGCTGTGAAAGCGTCGGTGGCGTAAAGCTGCCGATCGCGCGCAGACGCTCCATTTCGCCATTGCCGCCGCGGACCGGGATGATCGAGACGACCGACGCGCCGCGCGAGACCGCATACTCCACCGTGCGCACCGTCCACGCAACGGACTCCTCGGCGCGAACGTAAGGTGCGCCGAGCAGCACGAAGACCCGCAGGTCGATGCCGTTGTCCGCGAGGAAGTGCGCGGCATTACCGAAGCGCGCGAGATCGAGACGCTTGTTGAGCTGTGCGGCCGCCACGGGCTCGATCGTCTCGAGGCCCATCGCCACCTCGAGCCGGCCGGGAATCTCGCGCGCAAACGCGAGCGTCCGCGCGCCGATCGTGCTCGCGTGCGACTCGACGGTGACCGCGGCAAAGGATGAACTCAACTCCGCCATTCCCGCGACGTCGAGAGCGGGAACTGCGCGCAGGTCGAAGAAGTTGCTCGCGTTGTAGAGCTTGAGGCGGTCAGGCGCGGGACCGCTCAACGCCGAGAGAACACTCGACAGCTGGCGGGTCAAGGCACCCGGCGGCGTTGGCTCGTCGATCGTGTAGCGCCACAGGTCGCAGAACGAGCAGGTGAACGGACACTCGGCGCCGGTGAGGAAGACGGTGAGGGCACGCTCGACGCGGCCGTCGGGCCGCCGTTCGTCGTCGATCAAGGAACCCTGCGCGGAGTCTGCCGACACCGCCAGCTTCGGCGGCCGGAGGCTCCGGATCCGCCGGTCGGCAACCTGCACCCTCACCCGACGGCGGCGTGCAGCGTCTGGAAGTGACTTCGGTAACGCGCTTCGTTCTCCGGGAACAGCCGGGCAACCTGATCCGACGCCACGGAGCCATGCTGGAAGCGTCGCTTCGGAAACACTGGCATCTCGATGCCGAGCACTGACCGTACGCCGCGCGACACGATCTCGCCCTTCAGCGCATAGAGCCGCTCATGCGATCCCTCGGTGAGCGCGGCAAACGGGATCGACTCGGCCACCGCGATGACGGACGGACGCGTGAACGGGCTGAATGCCGCGAAGTCGTACTCGCGTGCGCAGGCGTAGCCGCGCACGCAGCCGCGGCTGAAGCCGCCCGAGTAGGTGAGCGAGTGCTTGATCGATTCCACGCCCCATCCTTCCTGATACAGCATGCGGTTGTTCACGACGCTGCGAATCGTCAGCTCACTGTTCGCCTCGATCGGATAGTCCTTGAGATTCTCATCGCCGCCGTCGCCGTCGACGATCAGGCGCCAATCGGGATAGCGCTCGCGAATGCCGGCGAGCAGCGCGAGGTTCACGGCGGCGCAGTCGACGTCGAGCGGCTTGTAGTCCTCGATGACGGCTACAGCTCGCAGTGGATCGATTGCGCTGGATGGAACGTCGATGGTCTCGCCGAGCATCTCGAGGTTGACGCGGCGAAGGAACTCGTGCGCCTGGCGCGCGTCGTCGCCCTCGCCGTCCACGGAGAGCGTGAATGCCTTGAGCCGGGCGGGAGAGTGCCCCTCGTCGAGCAGCAGCTTGTAGAGGCAGAGCAGCACGGCGCCGCTGTCGATGCCGCCGGAAAACTCGACGCCGATGGGCGCCTTGGGGTCCTGCACGGAGAGCCAGGTGCGCAGCTCGGCATACATCGCCTCGATATACTGGCGGCCGATGACGTCGAGGTCGGTGCCGAGCGTGGCGCGCGGCGGGTCGAAGAATCGCTGATGCACCGGGTTTGGGTCCGGGCATCCGACGAGCCGCAGCGTGGTGACGTGATGGGCCGGCACCATGCGGGTGTAGCTGGGGTGGAACTGTGCGCCCCAGCCGCGACGCACGAGCTCTTCGACGATCTCACTCATCCGGTCGGCGACGATCAGCACAGGGCCGTCGGTGGACTTGGCGAGGAAGTAGCGCATCGGGCGGTCGAGGCTTCGCGCCAGCACAATGCGCTCGCCCTCCTTCGCCCACAGGGCAAACGAGCCTCCGAGCGCCAAGACGGCGTCGACGTCGCCGTCGAGGATGGAGCGCCGCGCGCTGGCGAGGTCCGTCGACCAGAGCCGCTGGGACTCGTCCGGGATGAGGTTGATGAGGCGAGAGATCGGCAAGTGCTGGTTCATTCGAAAAAAGTACGGGAGGCCTTCCGCCACAGCCAGTGCGCAATCGCGAAAGTGCGACACAAATTCGTGGCGTCGATCGTTGACAGCCTCTCGTCACGCGACGTATGTCTGCGCTGCCGAACTTCAACCGTGATCAGTAGAGCGAATGACGAGTCTTGCCCGCCGTCGCGTCGGCTTCCTCGTCGACACGCGGCTTTCCCGTGGCGCTTGCCGATGGTTTCTGGTGCTCGCCGTCGCGGTGGGCGCATGTCGCGGAAAGGACGCGATGCCTCCAGGAAGTCGTTCGGGAGAGCTGTTGGCCGAACGGTACTGCCAATCCTGTCACATGCTTCCAGCGCCCGCGCTGCTCGACAGCGGCTCCTGGCAGCGGTTTGTGCTCCCGCGAATGGCGCGGCGACTGGGGATTCACGGGATTGGCGCGCCAGCGGATGAGGAGCCGCTCGAAGAGGGGAGCGGTGGAGCGCTCGTCCGCGCGGCGGGGGTCTTTCCTGATTCCGCGCTCATCGCCCGTGCCGACTGGGATCGCATCGCGGCGTACTATCTCAGTCACGCACCTGCACACCAGACGGCGCCGGCCATCCCGCCCGTTGCCGTCGGGATTCCCGGCTTTCGCGTTCGCGTTCCCGACTTTCACATCGCCAGCCCCTCCGTGACCCTGCTGCACATCGACTCAGTGCAGCGGCGGATCTACGTCGGCGACGCATCCTTTGGTCGCAGTTCGCTCAACATTCTGGATGACAGGGGACACCCGCTCACGACCCTGCCATTGCGGTCGCCCCTCTCCAACCTCCAGACGTCGGGCGACACCATGCGAGCCGTCTTCATGGGACAGCTCAATCCGTCCGACGCGCCACGCGGAACCGTGGCCGTCATCTCGTCGTGGCGCGCCGGACACAATCCGGTCGTCGACTGGGAGGTCGACGATCTTCAGCGCCCGGTGTTTGGCACGTGGGCCGACCTCAGCGGCGACGGTATCGAGGACGTGCTCGTCAGCGAGTTCGGCAACCTCACCGGACAGCTCGCGTGGTATGAGCGACTCCCCGATGGACGGAACCGCCGGCATCTCCTGACGTCACAGCCCGGAGCCATCACGACACTCGTGCGCGACCTGGACGGGGACGGAAAGCTCGACGTCCTCGCGCTCACGGCGCAAGGTGACGAGGGCATTTCGCTCTTTCACGGGCGAGGTGGCGGCAACTTCGCGATGGAGCGGCTGCTGCGCTTTCCGCCGTCGTATGGATCCACATCGATGCAGGTCGTCGACATGAATGGCGACGGGCACTCCGACATCGTCTATACGAACGGCGATGCCGCGGACTATCCCGGACCGGTCAAGCCCTATCATGGCATCCGCATTTTCCTCAACGACGGCCACGGACGATACAGCGAGACATACTTCTTTCCCATGCCCGGCGCCTACAACGCGATCGCCCGTGACTTCGATGGCGACGGAGATATCGACATCGCCGCGATCTCCTTCTTCCCCGACTATGCATCGGGAAAGCCCCTTTCCTTCGTCTACCTCGAGAACACCGGCGGCATGCAGTTCAAGGCATGGACGTTTCCCGACGCGGACAGGGGACGCTGGCTCACGATGGACGCGGGCGACGTTCGCGGTGACGGGAGCGCCGACATCGTCCTTGGCTCGTTCGCGCACATGGATACGCAAGGTGACGAAAGCGCGCGCGCGCGCTGGCACCAAACTGGTGCGCCGACGATACTGATTCTCGAGAACACGCGTGGGAAGGCAATGACGCCCCGACCTTGATGCCGCATCGAACCATTCGCCTCGTACCCATGCATCGTGCCGTTCGCGTCGCCCTCGTTCTCCTCTCGCTCTCTGGCGCGTGTCGTAAGGCGGACGAACGCCCGATCTTCAAGCTCCTGACGCCCGGCGAAACCGGAGTGCAGTTCGCGAACACGGTCATCGCCAGCGATTCAGTGAACGTCCAGACCGACGTCTATCTCTACAATGGAGCAGGGGTCGCCGTCGGCGACATCGACAATGATGGACTGCCGGACATCTTTTTTGCCGGCAACATGGTCACGAGCCGCCTCTACCTGAACAAGGGGCGCATGCGATTCGACGACATCACCACGCCGGCACATGTCGCGACGACGCGCTGGGCCACCGGTGTCACGATGGTCGACATCAACAATGACGGCTACCTCGACATCTATGTCTCCGTGTCCGGACCGCCGTCGTCGAGGCCCGCCGACCGTGCCAACCTCCTCTTCATCAACAATCGCGACAGGACGTTCACCGAGTCCGCCGTTGCCTGGGGCGTCGCCGATACCAATTTCACGACGCACGCCGCGTTTCTCGACTACGACGGCGACGGTTGCCTCGATCTCTTCCTCCTGAACAACGCCCCGCAGGACTTCTCGCGTGGCAGCCTGATGTCGCACCCATCGGGCATTCGATCGGACACGCCGGACAGCCACAACGTGTTGTACCGCAACAACTGCCACGGCGGCTTCACGGACGTCTCGGCCCAGGCGGGCATACTCACCGAGGCGGGGTACGGGCTTGGAGTCGCCGTGGCGGATCTGAACGGCGACGGCCGGCCGGACATCTACGTCTCGAACGATGGCGCGCCGAATGATGTCGTCTACATCAACAAGGGCGACGGCACGTTTCGCAACCGGGCGGCGCAATCCATCAAGCATGGAAGCTTCGCCGGTATGGGTGTCGACATCGGCGACTTCAACAACGACGGGCAACCGGACATCCTCCAGGTCGACATGCTCCCGGTAGCGCTCAGTCGTCGCAAGCTGGTGGGCGGCAACGCGACGTATCGCAGCGCGATCGAATCTCGCTCGCACGGACTGCGCGACGACTACGACATCAACAGCCTTCAGCTCAACAACGGGATCACACCCGAGGGCGATGTCGTCTTCAGCGAAATCGGACGCATGGCTGGCGTGTCCGCCACTGAGTGGAGCTGGAGCGCGCTGTTCGCCGATTTCGACAACGACGGCTTGAAGGACATCTTCATCGGCAATGGCTATCCCAAGGCCGTCAACGATTTTGACTACGCCGAAGCAGCCAATGCGGCGTACCGGCGCGGTGACACGAAGCGTGTGCACCAACTCCTCAAGGACGTCTACACCTTCGAGGTTCCGAACTTCGTGTTCCGGAACAACGGCGACCTGACGTTCACGGACAAGTCGAAAGCCTGGGGCCTCGAGACGCCGAGCATTTCCTACGGCGCCGCCTACGCGGATCTCGACAACGACGGCAAGCTCGATCTCGTCGTGAACAACATGAATGCGCCGGCATTCATCTATCAGAATGTCCAGCCAGCCGACGATGCTCACCACTGGCTGGGCGTCAAGCTCGTCGGAGACTCACTCAACACGCATGGCATCGGTGCCACGCTGTCCGTGTTCACCGGCGGCCGGACGCAGCAGATCTACAACACGCCAGTCCATGGCTTCATGTCCAGCATGGAGGGGCCGGTCCACTTCGGCCTCGACAGCGCCCGACGCGTTGACAGCCTGCGAATCACCTGGCCCGGTGGGCGCGAGCAGGTCCTGAAGAATCTCGAGGCGGACCGGATCAGCGTCGTCAGGATTGCGGACGCAAAGGCCGTGGTGTCGCCATCAACAGCTCTGTTGCCGCCGACCGCGATGTTCGAGAGCGTCACGCTCCCTGGATTGGCGTACCTGCATCGCGTGCCCGCGCAGATCGATTACAGCGTACAAGCCCTCTTGCCGTACATGCCGTCCCGTCAGGGCCCTCCAATGGCTGTGGGCGACGTGAATGGCGACGGTCTCGAGGATGTCTTCATCGGCGGCGGTGCGGGGGCGCCTGGCAAGCTGTTCGTCCAGCAGAAGGACGGACGGTTCGCCGAACTGAATCAGGGACAGCCGTGGCAAGCCGACGCCGCGTACGAGGACTGGGGCGCACTGCTCTTCGACGCGAATGGAGATGGCCGGCCTGACCTCTACGTTGCCAGTGGCGGATACCAGCTCTCGCCGATTTCTCCCCTTCTCCAGGGGCGCCTGTACATCAACATGGGGGGCGGCCGGTTTACGCGTGCTGCCGCGAATGCGCTTCCGCCGATGCTCACGAGCACGGCCGTGGTGCGCGCGGGCGACTTCAATGGAGACGGCAAGCCTGACCTCTTCGTCGGTGGACGGCTCACCCCGAGAAGTTATCCCGCACCCACGAGAAGCTACCTCCTCCGCAACGATGGTGGTCACTTCACCGACGTCACCGAGCAGGTCGCCCCGGATCTCGTGCATCCCGGTGGGATGGTGACCGATGCCGTCTGGGTCGACTTCGATGGTGACGGGAAGCTCGATCTCATCACGGTCGGGGAGTGGATGCCCATCCAGTTCTACCGCAACGATGGGAAGCAGCTCCGGAACGTGACAGCGTCGACCGGACTTCTGGCCGCGCGTGGCTGGTGGAGCAGCATCGCCGTTGGCGACTTCGATGGCGACGGTCGCCCCGACGTCGTGGCTGGCAATCTCGGATTGAACCACAGCTACACGACGTCACCGTCGAGCAAATTTGGCGTCTACGGCGCGGATTTCTCCGGCAATCGCGGCTACGATGTCGTGCTGACGCAGGAAGAAGCGGGCGTCGAATACCCACTCTCTGGCCTGGCACCGCTCGGCCGCGAGATCTACACGCTAGGGCTGCGCTATCCCACGTACGGCGCGTTCGCCAAGGCGTCCATTCCGCAGCTGTTCAACCCTGCGCAGCTCGCGCAGGGTGTGCACTATCAGGCCGACACGTTTGCGAGTGTCTTTCTGCACAACGATGGGGGCGGGAAGTTCACGTCCACTCCGCTGCCGAACCTGGCCCAGATTGCGCCAATCAAGGGCATCATTCCGTTCGACGTGGACGGAGATGGGCATCTGGATCTCCTCGTCGCCGGCAACCTGTTCGAGACGGAGCCGAATACGCCGAGAGCGGATGCTGGAAATGGGCTCTGGCTAAAGGGCGACGGCAAGGGCCACTTCGCTGCCGTGTCGCCGCGCGCGAGTGGCTTTCTCGCGCCGCGTAATGTCGCGGGTCTCGCCCTCCTCAACACCGCAACGGGCAAGGCGGTGCTGGTGGCCAATACCGGCGATTCCCTTCACGTGCTCGTGGTCCGTAAACGCTGACACGGCACTGGAACGAGTGTCCCAGTGCCGTGCGCGTACCGACCTTCTGGTGCTGCCGGACGATTACCAGCCCGGATTCTGCGTCAGGCCACCGCCTGTGGCACTCTTGCTCAGGTCAATCTGAACGGTCGGGATCGGATACAGGTTGTGCGTGCCTGTGACCGCTGCTGCGGTGGACAGATAGAGTCTGCGGGTCTTCTCGGCTCCGCCACCCACACCGTTGATGTACGCCGGAATGGCCGTTGGCACCAGGCCCCAGCGGCGCAGGTCGAAGAAGCGCTGACCTTCCAGCGCAAGCTCGACACGACGCTCTGCACGCACCGCTTCGCGCGCGGCCGCCTGCGTCGCAAAGAAGGGCGAGCCAGCCGCATATTGCTCGACCTTGTAATTCGCCCACGTGATGGACGGGTCGGTGATGTCCACGGCCATGTTTACTGCGGTTGTGCCTGGCCCCTGCACCTTGACCTTTGCGCGTGCACGGACCTGGTTGACGAGGGCCATCGCCTTGGGGAGCGAACCAGCCTCCACTTCCGCCTCCGCGGCGAGCAGCAGCACGTCGGCATACCGCAGCAGGTGGATATTCACTGAGTTCAGCTGCGTGTTCTGCCAGCCAACCGTGGAGATTGCGCCGCTCGACTTCTCGGCTGCGTTCTTCTTGGCCTCATAGAAGCCACCGTTGGATACTTCGCGGATCCAGGTGGGATTCTGCTTCCCCCAATCCTTGTACGGCACGCCATTGCGGCCAGCCGTCCAGTCGAGTCGCGGATCCACGTTGCCGGCCCACGAGGAATCGACATCGGCGTTGTTGACGTTCCACGTCGCCGTATTCCCGAGTGCCACCGGCAAACCCGCCGCGTCCGTGCCGAAATAGTTGACGAGGTTCTGCGACGGCTGGTGGAACCCGCAGCAACCACCTGGGCTGCTGCTGCCGCCGTTGGGGAAGTTCAGGCGCTCGCCAAAGTTGGCATTGTTTCCGTTCGGCTCACCGTCGTTGGCGGACGCCTGGTACGCGAAGATGGTTTCCTTGCCGTTCTCATTGGCTGAGATGCCCGTCCACACCTTGTCGTAGCTGCTTTCGAGTGCGTAGGGTCCAGACGTGATGACGTTGTTGAGTGTCCCGAGCGCCCCGGCATAGTCCTTCTTGAACATCTGCACGCGGCCCTTGTAGGCCTTCGCCGTCCATGATGTAGCGCGCCCCGCGTTTCCATTGCGCGGCGTGGCCGGCAGCAGGGCGATGGCCGCGTCGAGGTCCTTGATGATCTCGTCGATGGCCAACGCCTGCGTCGTATTCGGCTTGCGAAAATCCGTGTCCGTCTCGCGATAGTAGGGAATGTTTCCCCACATCTTCCACGCTTCGAAGTGGTAATGCGCGCGGAGGAAGGTCGCTTCGCCTTCAATGCCCTTCTGGTCCACGGCTGCCAGTTCCGCGGGCTTGGCGGCAATGACCGCCTTCAGCAGGCTGATGGTCGCGTTCGACCGGCTGACGCCCTCGTACACCGCCCTCCACTTGTCGTTCAGGTCGCCTTGGGCGTCCGGCGCAGACCAGGCGTAGTTCTCGACGGCCGTGATTCCGGGCTGATCGCTTGCGGACGATCCCTTGTATGCGTCGTCGCTCGCGACGCTGGCCCAGATCCAGTTGCTGGCCGCGCTACCCCACCCGCCTCCGACGCCGTTCGAATAATCGAGCTGTCGATAGGCGGCGATGAGCGAGCCTTCCACTCCCGCCTTATTGCCCAGTGTTCCCGCATCCAGTGTTCCCTGCGGCAACGCGGCGTCCGTCAGGAAGTCCTTGCACCCGTACAGGGTGCTGACGGAGCACAACATCACTGCCATCCCGAGGTACACTGGCCGCTTCGAGATCATTTTCATCGCAGCCCTCTGATTGAAGAATTTCATGGTCAGAACGAGGTGGAGAAGCCGATGCTGATCGTGCGGCTGCTCGGATACACACCCGAATCGATCCCCATCGCCTGGTCACGCGTGTCGCCGAGCGAACCGGTCGTGTTGAGCTTGGGCAGCGACGGGTCCAGGCCCGGGTAGCGGGTGACGGTGAAGAGGTTTTCCGCCTGTACGTAAACCCGCGTGGCCGAGAGGAACTTCGACATCGACTGCGGGACATTGTAGCCGAGCTGCAGGTTACGGAGCCGCGCGTAGGAGCCGTCCTCCACGTAGTAGCTGCTGATCGCCTTGCTGTAGGTATCGCTCACGTCCAGCCTGGGGTACTTCGCATCGAGGTTGGACGGCGTCCAGGAGTTCGCGAGCAGGTCGTCGCGGACATTCGTGGAGAAATCCTGGAAGACGTAGAAGTCCTTTTGCGATTCGAAGATCTTGTTGCCGAACGAGCCGAAGATCGAGCCGTTGAGGTCCCAGTTGCCGCGACGGAACCCGAGGTCGAGGCCGCCGGTGAACTTGGGGTGTGGGCTGCCGATGATGACGCGATCCTTGTCGTTGATGACCTTGTCGCCGTTCGTATCCGCGAACTTGATGCGGCCCGGCTTGGCGCCAGTCTGAGTCGGAGACGCGGCGACATCCGCGGCATCCTTGAAATACCCCAGCGACTGCAGGCCGAAGAACGACCCGATTGGCGACCCGACCTGGTTGATGGTGATGCGGCCGACGCGGTTCGAGAAGGGCCCGCTGAAGGACGTCTGCACCCCGTCGATCGCGACGATCTCGTTCTTGTAGTGGCTTCCCGTGAGCGTCGCGTTCCAGTTCTCGCCCTGGTGGCCCACCGAGAAGTCGAAGCCCTTGTTGTTCATCTTGCCGATGTTGACGATCGGCGACGCCGCGAGACCGGCCGTCGCCGGCAGACCGGGGTTGAAGAGCAGGTTGTCCGTGTTGCGGCTGTACAGGTCGATCACGACGTTGAGCGCGTTATCGAACAGCGCGAGATCAGCACCGAAGTTGGTCGACTTCTGCTCTTCCCACCGGAGATCGGCGTTCCCGAGCGACACCTCCCTGTAGCCCGATACCACCGACACGTTGGCGCCGTTGATGTCGTAGTACGTGTCGCCGTTGCTGCCGCCGAACTGGTTCACGGTACGGCCCGACGGGATCGACTGGTTGCCGGTCACGCCATAGCCCACCCGCAACAAGGCATCCGAGATGATGTGATTGTTCTCGAGGAAGGACTCCTTCGAGACGTGCCAGCCGAGTCCCGCGGCCGGAAAGGTGCCCCACTGGTGGGTCGGTCCGAGGCGAGACGAGCCGTCTCGCCTGATCGTGCCGCTCATGATGTACTTGTCGGCAAAGGTGTAATCCGCCTTGCCAAAGAACGAGAGCAGTGCGCTCTCCCCGCCGAAGCTGTTGACGACCTTGCTCTTGGCATCGCCGAGCGCGTCCTGGATGTACCGCGCATTCAGGTCCGTCGACAGCAGGTTCGACTGGGATCCCTGCAGGCCCCTGTTCTGCGAGTGCTGCGCCTCCTGACCAAGCAAGAGGCTCAGGCTGTTCCGATTGTATTGCCGGCTGAACTTGCCCGTATTGCTCCAGGTCCAGTCCGTGTTCGTGTTCTGGTTCTCGTTCACCGAATTGCTGAAGCTCGCCTCGGCGTTCTCTGGCGTTGGCGGGGTATAGCCGCTGAAGGTGCCCTGATTGACGCTGAAGCCAAGGCTGCTGCGCAGCGCGATGTAGGGATTGACGGTCAGCCCCGTGAACACGTTTCCGAACACCCGGTTGTTCGCGCTGATGTTGTTCCGCGCTTCGTATGCCGTCTTGAGTGGGTTCGTGTTGTTTCCCAGTCCGACGGCCTTTCCTGACGCGAAGTTGCCCATCGCGTCATAGATCGCGACGACCGGCTGCGAGAGGATATTCTTGCCGATCAGCGCTGTCTCTCCACCCGCGTCGTCCGAGAGACCGCCGAAGTGACGCTCGCCCGAGAGTGCCACGTTCTCACCGAACTGCAGCTTGCCCCGGTTGAACTGGCTGTTCACCCTGACGTTCGCGCGCTTGAAGTTGTTGTACGCCGCGGTGCCGTCCTGATTGAAGAAGTTGAACGACACACCATAGCCGTTGTCCTGACCCGCGCCGGTAATGCTGAGGTTGTAGTCCCCAACGCGTCCCGGCTTGCCGAAGACAGCGTCCCACCAATTCGTGCCCTGGCTGCCGAGCTGGATCAGGCTGCCCGGAAACGCGTACTTGCTGAGATCGACGCCGGTGATCTGGCCGAAGGAGTTCGTCGTGGCGCCAGTGCCCGGTGCCGCATACGTATACGTCGGCACGGTGGGCGAATTCGGGTCACCGAAAATGTTGGTCGGGACCGGGAGTCCGGCATTCACGTAGCTCGCCTTCTCGACCGCGAAGTAGTCGAGGGAGTTCGTCAGGAGGAAGTCGTCATACCCTCGCACCGGCGACGCGTAGCCCGTCCGCATCGTTGCGACCATCTTCGGCGGACCAGACACGCCGCGCTTGATCGTCTCGATGAGGATCACGCCGTTGCTGGCGCGCGAGCCATAGATCGAGGCCGACGATGCATCCTTCAGCACCTGGATCGACGAGATGTCGTTCGGGTTGATGAAGTTGATGTAGGAATCCTGGACCGGCACGCCGTCGATGACGTAGAGCGGATCGTTGTTCTGAAAGGAGCTGATGCCGCGGATGCGCACCGTGCTGCGCGAGCCGGGCGATCCACTGCTCGCCACCGTGATGCCCGGGACGGCATCGAGACGCTGGAGGATGCTGGCCGAGGTCGGACGCTGCGCCGACTCGATGTTGATGCTCGAGACGGCGCCAGTGATGTCCCCGCGCCGCTGTTCCTGGTAGGCCGTCACCACTACCTCTTCCAGATACGAGATCCCCGACATGGTGATGTCGATTCTCGTGCGTCCACCGATCGTCGCCTGCTGCGGCTTCCGGCCGAAGAGGACGAACGTCAGGATCCCATCACCGGGCGCGCTGATGCTGTACCGCCCGTTCTCGCCAGTGAGCGTCCGCGATGTGGTTCCCTGAACCGCGACCGCCACACCGGGGAGGGGTGAGCCGGATGTCGATGAAACCGTTCCAGTCACCACGATGTTCTGCGCTGATGCTGGGGCACTGACTGCGAGCCCGAACAACAGCGCCGCTGCCATTGCGCGCACTGCGCGCCATGGATCGATCCAGACCGACCGTCGTTCCGGCACCGTCTTCTCCATTGTCAATCCTCCGAGTGGTGCATGCGTTGATCCTCGTGGTGCGTTGTGACTGCAGGGCCCTACATGAGCGAGAGTGCGGTGCGAGGCTAGGGGTGGGAATGCGCGTCGACGGCCGTCACGCGAGACCGCGGGACGGAGGCGCACGAATGTCCGCGTGCCGACGTCTGTCGGGAACGCGAACAAAGACCCGCCATTGGGCGGCTGGGCGAACCAACGCAACAACTGCGTACGACCATCCCTGGGTGAGAGGAGGTCAGCGACGTCTGTCCACTTCATCCGCGGAACCGGGTACGCGACGTCGCGTAGGGGCGCGGGAGACACACCGTTCTACCGAAGATCGGGCGGCTTGTCAAGTAAGTGGAGCAAAGCGACTATCCTACGTCACCAGGCTCCTCGCCCCTTCATTTGACCACACCAGTTGCCAATGCGTTACATCATGAAGCAAAAGCTCTTCTCGTGGGGAGACGACTTCTATATCAAGGACGAGAACGAGAAGGACGTCTACTTCGTGGACGGCAAGGCATTCTCGTTCGGTGCCCAACTCTCCTTCCAGGACCTCGACAGGAACGAGCTCGCGTTCATCAAGCAGCAGCTCTTCACCTGGGGAAAGACGTACGAGATCTCCCGCAACGGAACGCTGGCCGCCGTCGTGAAGAAGGAGCTGTTCGCCCTCTTTCATCACCGCTTCATCGTCGACGTCCCCGGACCCGACGACCTCGAGGCCGAGGGCGATTTTCTCGACCACGAATACACGTTCAAGCGCGGGGAGCGCGTCGTGGCCACCGTCTCCAAACAGTGGTTCAGCTGGACCGATACCTATGGCGTCGACATCGCCGATGATGAAGATCCCGTCCTGATCCTCGCCAGCACCGTCGTCGTCGACCAGGCCTGCCATCCGGACGGCAGGAGGCACCATTGACGCCGCGGCGCCGTTCCCTTCGACGGACCGCTGGCTCCGTGATCGGGCGCGCCGCCGCATATTCGCCGACTTGACATCCCGGCGACGATTCCTCGAACGAACGGCAACGCGATTCCCTGGGCGCTGAACAAGCAGTGGCTCGACCTGCTCGCGCGCAGCGGCACGATGCTGTTCGTCTCGCTCGCGCCCGATGCACTTGGCGCCGAGCAGCGACGCGACTTGAAGGATGCGCGAGCGTTGGCGGCGGTGGCGCATCCGCTCGCCGAGCCACTCGATTGGCAGACGACGGTGTATCCGTCCCGGTGGAAGATGCTGGGGCGCGAGCGGACGTTCGATTGGATTGGGGAGGACGGAGTCGGGCCGCCGTAGTCGTCTTCCGTTCGAAGGTCGATCAGTGCGACATGGCGGTCATTCCGCCGGCGAGGCCACATGCCACCTGTGGATTCCAAGGGGCGAACAGGCCACGCGTGTTCGCCTTCCAGATCCACACGTGCAAGCCCCAGAGTTGGAACGTGTCGTTCTGCTTGAACTGCTGACCGAACAACACCGGCGGTGCAGCGCTGCGGCTGTGCGCGGTGTAGGGCACGATGTACTCGACGGCGACGAGATGCAGCCGGCCAGTGTGATCCGGCTCGTAGAGCAACAACTCGGGTTCCTCCACGCGCGCGGATCCGTCGATGAGTGCCGTGTTGCCGTAGTGAAAGCCCATGCCGCCTTCCGGACTCGCCATGCAGGGCGTGATCTGCGCCGACCAGCCCGCCCGCTTCGCCGTCTCGAACCGGAGGAAGGGCGTCGTCACGCGTATCAGCGTCGCGAGCTCGCCGTTGTGCGTCTCCGCGCTCGTATGGCCCGGCGATGTCAGCGGCTGAATGCGCGTGGGGAGCTGTTCGTCGCGGCAGGCGCCCAGCAGGGCGATCGCGGCGAGGAGTTGTGCGGTCCGTCTCATCGTGGCCTCGTGTGAAGTAGGTTGTGCTGCACCCACGCGAAGGATGACGCGGAGCCATTAGCCGCTCCTTGCACTCGGAGTTAGCCAGGAATTAGCTGTCGAGCGTCGACGATGATCACGGTCCAATTGCTCGGGGGCGCATCACTGCGTTCCGGAGACACACCTCTCAACGGCGCACCGGTGCAGCGCCACCGCATCGCGCTGCTGACGCTCATCGTCGCGGCGTGGCCGCAGCCGCTTTCGCGCGATCGGGCGATGTCGCTGCTCTGGCCCGAGCGCGACCTGGCCA
This sequence comes from Gemmatimonadaceae bacterium, assembly GCA_039915865.1. Classification (GTDB taxonomy): domain Bacteria; phylum Gemmatimonadota; class Gemmatimonadetes; order Gemmatimonadales; family Gemmatimonadaceae; genus AG11. Next base: position 29,879 of record JBDSML010000147.1, read on the forward strand.
ACGCGCGCCGACTGCTCAACCTCGCCGTCCACGTGTTGCGCGCCGCACTCGGCGATGATGCGATCGCATCCGCCAGCGACGCACTGCTGCTGCATCCGGTGCTCGTGAGCTGCGACCTGCACGAGTTGCGGGCCGCGATAGCCGCCGCCGACGCCGAGCGGGTCGTGCTGCTCTACACGGGCGCGCTGCTCGAGGGATTTCATCTCGACGACTCGACCGAGTTCGGATACTGGCTCGACGAACGCCGGAGCGAGCTCGCCCACGAGTTCATCGGCGCGCTGCTCGTCGTCGCACAGCGTCAGGAGCAGTCCGGCGACGTGCATGGATGGGTGCGCACATGTCGTCGACTCATCGCGGCCGATCCGTACTCCGGCGTCTACGCGCGGGCACTGATGCGTGCACTCGACGCCGCGGGTGATCGCGCCGGTGCGCTCCAGCATGCGAGCGAGCATGCGCGCCGAGTGCGCGCCGAGCTCGAGCTCGACGCCGATCCAGATGTCGGTGCGTTGGCCGAGCAGCTGCGCAAAGCACCGGCCGGCCGTCAACCTCGCGGACCGTCGATCGCGGTGCTGCCCTTCCTCAACCTGGGTGGCGACGCGACGAACGACTACTTCGCCGATGGAATCACCGAAGACGTCATCGCGCACCTGTCGAAGATCCGCGCCATCAAGGTGATCTCCAGCACGTCGATGATGCGGTTCAAGCAACGTCACCCGAGTCTCGCCGAGATCGGCGCGACGCTCGGCGCAACGGCCGTCCTCGACGGAAGCGTGCGTCATGCGGGAGATCGCGTCCGCATCGTGGCGAAACTCGTCGACGTCGCGACCGACGCGCATCTGTGGGTGGAGACGTACGATCGGCAGATGGTCGACATCTTCGCGATCCAGACCGACGTTGCGCTGCACATCGCAGCGGCGCTCAAGGCCGAGTTGTCGCGCGACGAACAGGCGCGGGTGCGCCGCGAGCCGACGAAGGATCTTCGCGCGTACGAGCTCTTCCTCCAGGGCCGGCAAGCCTACATCACGTACACACAGGAAGGGCTGAAGCGCTCGGCCGACTACTTCGAGCGGGCCGTCGCACGCGACCCGACGTTTGCACTTGCCCATTCACAACTGGCAATGGCGCATGTCGAGCTCGCAGAGATCGGTGCGATCGCACCCGACACCGCGCATCGGCGCGCGACCGACGCGACCGCGCGTGCGCTGGCGCTCGACCCGGAGCTGAGCGCTGCGCATTGCACCATGGGTTACCTGAAGGGCGTGCTGGAGTTCGACTGGCACGTGGCCGAGCAGGAATTCAAGCGCGCGATGGATCTGAGTCCGAGCAGCGCCGACACGTACGACTACTACGGTCGGCTGTGCGCGGCACTCGGCCGCTACGACGAGGCGCTCGCGTTGCAGCAGCGCGCCCACGAGCTCGATCCGCTCGCGCACAGAATGGATCTCGTCACGACGCTGCTGCGGGCGGGACGATATGCCGAGGCCGTGACCGAGGGCGAGCACGCGCTGGAGCTCGACCCCGCATACGATCGCGCGCGCGCCACGCTCGGCTGGGCCTATTTCCTGAGCGGCAGGAAAGACGACGGCATCGCTGAGTTGGAGCGGGCCGTCTCGTTGTCGCCGGCGAGCACGCTGTGGATCGGACAGTTGGGTGAGGCCTACGCGATGGCCGGACGGACGCCGGAGGCGCGCAAGGTCCTGCGCGACCTCACCAGGCGCGCGCAGGATGCCTACGTCTCGCCGTATCATTTTGCGTACGTCTACGCCGGTCTCGGAGAAATCGAGAAGGCGATGGACTCGCTCGAGCACGCCGTCGCAGCGCGCACGGGTCCGGCGTACGGCATCAAGGGATCGTTTCTGCTGACGCCTCTTCACGCGCATCCGAGGTTTCACGCGCTGCTGCGGCAGATGAAGCTCGACTAGCGCGTGTCAGCAATGGCGTCTTGCGGTCGCCCTGCCGCATCGCAGTTTTCCCGCATGACAGCTTTCGTACGACGGACACTGCTCGCAGTCGCGCTCGCATTTCCGCGCATCGCCGTGGCGCAGGCGAGTCCGCTCGAGCGTGCGCATGCGCATAACGACTATGAGCATGCGCGTCCGCTGTTCGATGCACTCGAGCGAGGCTTCACCAGCGTCGAAGCCGACGTGCATCTCGTCGGCGGACGGTTGCTCGTCGCGCACTCGCGCGACAGCGTGGACGCGACGCGCACGCTGGAGTCGCTCTACCTCGCGCCGTTGCGTGCGTACGTGCAGCGGCATGGCGGGCGTGCCTCCGCGAGCCCGCAACCGCTGACGCTGCTCATCGACGTGAAGTCGGACTCGGAAGCGTCATACGTCGCGATCGATTCGCTGCTGCGTCGGTATGCGGATCTCTTCACGATCGTCGCTGGCGGTGAGGTCATCGACGGTCCGGTGGTGGCGATCATCTCCGGCGAGCGCGCGATGGGCACGATGCGGCGGGCGCGCGTGCGCTTCGCGGGGATCGACGGTCGGATCGCGGACCTGACAGCGACTCCGCGGATGTCGAGCGTCGTGATGCCGCTCATCAGCGATTCGTGGGATCGCATCACCAAGTGGAAGGGCGACGGTCCGGTACCGCCGACTGTCCGGCGCGATGTCGAGCGCGTCGTGGAGCTCGCGCACAGGCATGGACAACGCGTTCGCTTCTGGGGAACGCCGGACAACGACATCGCGTGGCAGGTGTTGCTCGACGCGAACGTCGATCTCATCGGCGCCGATGATCTCGACGGGTTGCGCCGTTTCCTCGTGCGGCCCGAACAATGAAGGAAGGCGGCGCCATCGCAACGAGCGTCATCGGCCATCGACTTCGCACGCGCTGGTAGCGCGTCGCGGCGCGGATCGGCATTCTCTCCGGAGTGGGCGACGCCGACACTCCGCGCATCGAATCGAGATTCCATGACCATCCGTCGAACAGCGCTGCTTGCGCTCGCCGTCACCGCGACGCTGGGGTGCGCCACAGATGCGCGCCCCGCGGTGAAGGCGCGCACCGGGACGCAGCGCATGGCCGACACCCTCAAGGCCATCTACGCGCAGGCGATCGCCAGCCCGCAGGGTAATCCCTTCCTCAGCCGCCAGCGCGCCGATGTCATCCAGACGATGGTCGCGCTGCAGACCGGCGCGCGGGACCTCGACAACCGGTTCCTCATGGCGCAGGAACGTGTCATGGCAGGACAGCCGCGCGAAGCGCTCGACGCGCTGCACAAGCTGATGCTCGACGTCGGGCTGTCGCCTGACGCCATTGCGCCGCGCAACAAGCCGATGTTCGATCTCGAGGCGCTCGCCTACCTCCGACTCAGCGAGCAGGAGAACTGCATCGACAATCCGGCGGCGAACGTCTGCATCCTCCCACTCGAAGGCGCGGGACAGCACGTCCTGCAGGAGGGCGCGCGCGGCGCTATCGCGAAATACACGAAGCTGCTCGAGCACTTTCCCGACGATCGCGGCTCGCAGTGGCTGCTCAACATCGCGTACCTCGCCATCGGCGGATATCCGGACAGCATTCCGAAGAAGTATCTCATCCCGAACCTGAAGCCGAACGCGAAGAATGCGTTTCCGCGCTTTCCCAACATCGCGGGCGACGTCGGCGCGCAGGTGGTCGGACTCGCCGGTGGTCTCAGCATCGAGGATTTCAACCATGACGGGTTCCTCGACATCTTCACGACGTCGTGGGGACTCGACCAGCCGGCGCACCTCTTCCTCGCCGATGGAAAGGGCCGATACACCGACGAGACGGCGAAGGCGGGCATCGACGGTATCGTCGGCGGCCTGAACGTCGTGCACGCCGACTACGACAACGATGGCGACATCGACATCCTCGTCCTGCGCGGTGCGTGGCTCGGCGAAGCGGGGCAGCATCCGAAATCGCTGCTGCGCAATCGTGGCGACGGTACCTTCGAGGACGTCACGTTCGAGTCGGGGCTGGTCTCGTTCCATCCGACACAGACCGCCTCGTGGGGCGACTTCAATCTCGACGGCTACCTGGACCTCTTCATCGGCAATGAGTCATTCGCCGAAATGGGCGGGCCGTCGCATCCGGCGCAGCTGTTCCTCAACAACAGGAACGGCACGTTCACGGAGGTATCGAGCAAGATCGGCATCAAACTCGATGCGTTCGTGAAGGCGGTCGTCTGGGGCGACGTGAACAACGACGGCCTGCCCGACCTGTTCGTCTCCGTGCTCTTCGGTCCGAACCGGCTCTACATGAATCTCGGCGGTGCGTCGGTCGACACGTGGAAGTTCGAGGAGAAGGCCGCGACCGCCGGTGTGCAGCTGCCGATCAACTCCTTCCCCAGCTGGTTCTGGGATTACGACAACGATGGCTGGGAGGACCTGCTCGTGCTGAGCTATGACGTGCGATCGAAGACGTCGCTGCATGAAGCGGTCGCGCGGGAATACCTCGGCCTGCCCTACGCGAAGGATTCCGCTGGGCGATCGACGAAGCCGGAGCAGACCCGCCTCTTCCACAACAAGGGCGATGGCACCTTCGAGGACGTCTCGGCCAAGGTTGGACTCGCCGACAAGATCATCTTTGCGATGGGCAGCAACTTCGGGGACCTCGACAACGATGGCTGGCTCGACTTCTACCTCGGCACGGGCAACCCCGATCTGCGGTCGGCCATTCCGAACCGCATGTTCCACAGCATCGGTGGAAAGACGTTCGAGGAGGTGACGCTGCCCGGAGGCTTCGGCCACATTCAAAAGGGGCACTCGACGGCCTTCGCCGACCTCGATCGCGACGGTGACGAGGACATCTACATGGTCCTCGGCGGCGCGTATCAGGGCGACCGATTCGCGAGCGTGCTGTTCGAGAATCCTGGGGGGACGAACAACACCTGGATCACCCTCGAGCTCGAGGGTCGTACGGCGAACCGGTCGGCGATCGGCGCTCGCGTCGAGCTCGACGTCACCGACGCCAGCGGTGCGACGCGCACGCTCCATCGCACCGTGAGTAGTGGCGGTTCGTTCGGCGCCGGTCCGCTGGAGTTGCACGTGGGACTCGGCCGCGCGACGATCGTGCGAGAGCTTCGCATTGCCTGGCCTGATTCGCTGCGGAGCAAGAACAGCTATGCCGATCTCGCCGTCGGTCATGCGTATCACGTGGTGCAGGGCAGTGCGCCGGTGATGCTCGAACGTCCGCCAATTCCGTTCCGCAAGGTCACGCTCAGTCCACCTCCTGCCGAAGCGCACAAGCAGTGACAGAATCCGTCGTACGATCGACGTCGTGCCTCAACTGTGGCGCGTCGCTGAACGGTCCGTTCTGCGCCGCCTGCGGGCAGCGCGACATTCCGCCGTACCCGAGCACGCGCGAGCTCGTCGTCGACGCATTCTGGGAGCTGTCCGGATGGGATGGCCGCTTCGCGACGACGGTGAAAGCGCTCGTGCAGCGGCCGGGCATGCTCACGCGCGAGTTTCTCGAGGGACGCCGAGCGCGCTACCTGTCGCCGCTGCGTCTCTACCTGTTGGCGAGCCTTGCGTACTTCGTGCTGGCCGCCGCAGCGCCGAGCCCGCGGCCTCTCATCAAGAAGCCGGACGTGTCGACGGCGAGCGAGAGCGCCAAGTCTCGCCCCGAGCGCGTGGCCGACGCCGTGAGTGGGTCGTTCGACAATGGATCAAAGAAATTGACCAGCGAAGAACGCGCAGCGGCGCTGAAGGACATCGAGCGCGCGCCAGCACTCATGCGTCCGACGCTGCACAAGGTCGTTGCGGATCCGGCGGGGTTCAAGCGAGGTATCGTCGAGACGATGCCTCGGATGCTCTTCGCGCTCCTGCCCGTGTTCGCGGCGATCGTGGGAATCTTCTACCGGCGTCGGAAGTATCCCGAGCATCTCTACTTCGCCATCCATCTGCACGCGTTCCTGTTTCTCGCGCTCAGCCTCGCGACGATCGCCAGGTTCGCCCGCGTGCAGGCGATCGTGGAAGCAGTGGGTCTTCTCGCGGTGCTCTGGATTCCCGTGTATACGACACTCGCGTTTCGGCGCGCCTACGGCGGTTCTCTCGCGATGACGCTGGCGAAGGAGGCCGCGATCGGCATGATCTACCTCGCGGTGTCGGTCGTCGCACTCATCCTCGCGATCTATTGGGTCTCCATCGTGTCCTGACCGCTGCCATTGGTCGTTCCAACGAAGCAAGGCCGCAATTCAGTGAGCTCTCCCGCCGGCGTTCCGCTCCGACTTGCATGTGAAAGAAACATCATGTATTATTGCAGTTAATGACCGCCCCCACTCTTGCCCATCCCGGCGCGGCACCCGAGCCGGGCCCGGTGCTCGCCAAGGCCGCCCTGGCGGCTGCGGCGCGACTCGGACTGCGCAATCGACATCTCGCGCTCGTCATCGGATCGAGTGAGGCGTCGGTCTCCCGGCTGCAGAATGGTCGGGGGCTCGATCCGGAGAGCAAGGAGGGCGAGTTGGCGCTGCTGTTCGTGCGCCTCTATCGCTCGCTCGATGCGCTCGTCGGCGGTGACGACGCCAAGGCGCAGGCGTGGCTGCACGCCGAGAACGACCATCTCGCCGGCGTGCCGGCCGACCGCATTCGAACCGTCGAAGGACTCGTCGATGTCGTCCAATATCTGGACGCGATGCGCGGGCGACTCTGAGCTTCGCGCCCTCCGTCTCTCGCCGTGGCGAGTGGTCGAGGCGCAGCATCAGGTCTCCACGCGAAAGCTCGTCGACTCAGCCGACGAGCAGGTGCTGCTCGAGGACCTCATCGAGCGCATCAAACCGCCGGACACCACCGGTGGTCGTCTGCACTATCTGCTCTTCACCCCTTTCCGCTATCCGCCGTTGCGGTACGGATCGCGCTTCGGTGCGCGACACGAGCGCGGCGTGTGGTACGGATCGGAGACGCGTCGCACGGCGTTCGCCGAGGTGGCGTACTATCGGCTGCTGTTTCTCGAGGGGACGCGAGCGGAGCTCGGCGCGGTGACCACGCAGCTCACGGCGTTCACGGTGCGCGTGCGTTCGACCCGGGGCGTCGATCTCGTGTCGCCGCCATTCGATACGTATCGACGGGCCATCGCGTCGCCGACGAAGTATGCGTCGACCCAAGCGCTCGGCTTGGCGATGCGGGAGGCAGGGGTCGAGCTGTTCCGGTATCCGTCGGCGCGTGATGTCAGCGAGGAGGGTGGAGTGAACGTCGGTGCGTTCTCGCACACAGTGTTCGGCTCGGCGAAGCCGCACGGCTTCGAGACGTGGCATTGTACGGCCGAACGCGCGAAGGTCGAGCTGACGAAGGGGGACTTCTTCAGGCGCGAGACGTATGCATTCACGCGGGAGCAGTATCTCGTGGGTGGAGCGTTGCCCGCGCCGGCACTATGAGTCGAAGTCGGGGATGTCGTCCCGAACCACAGTCGAAAGACCTGCTCCTGCCCAACGCCTGCGGCTGTGTCAGCGTTCCGTAGTTGAGTGTTTCCGTAGTTGACTGTCCAGAAACGGGATTTGCTGCGTCCCTCATGCAGGACCACACTCCGCCCATTCCACTGGAACCGTCCCGTTACACCACTGGAGATGGCGATGCAGCTCATGCGGCGTCGATCGCTGAAGGAGCTCGACCGCTCGGCGCTGTCACCGTCGCGCGTGCGGTGACGACGGTCGTCGTCACGGAGCGGCTCATGCTCCGAGAGCTCGTCGACGACGACCTGGACTTCGTCGCGGACATGCTCGCCGACGCTGACGTGATGCGCTTCTATCCGAAGCCGCTCACGCGCGACGAATCGGCGAAATGGCTGGAGCGACAGCAGGCGCGCTATGCCACCGACGGACATGGGCTATGGCTCGCCGTGGAGCGCGAGAGTGGCCGGCCTGTCGGACAGGTCGGGCTCGTGATGCAGAGCATCGCTGCGGTGTCCGACGCGCCGATTCCGGAGATCGGCTACCTGTTGCATCGGCCATTCTGGGGTCGCGGTTATGCGACAGAAGCAGCGCTCGGCGTGCGCGCATTCGCATTCGTGGAGCGCCGATATCCAGCCGTGATCTCGCTCATTCGCCCGGAGAACGGGCCTTCACAGGACGTGGCACGCCGGCTGGGAATGCAGGTTATTGCCGATACCGAATATGTTGGCCTGGCACATCGGGTGTTTCAAGCCGAGGCGGCGCACGTCGAGCACCAACCGCAGAGCGGTGGCAGTGCTTCCGGCTGACGCTGCCTACGGCATGCGACCGTACTTCTTCAGCGCCGCGACGACGCGATCACCGGGCAAGCCCTGCATCCGCAGTCCATCGACGCCCTCCATCGTCGTCGCCGCCAACATCGCGTTGACGACAGCTTCCTCCGTCGCATCGATCGTGGCTTGAAAGAACGGGTTCAACAGATCGTTCGACAGCGACAACACCTGCTCGACCTTGCGCGTCTCCGCGTTGCTGCGATTCGCCGTGGAGAAGGCGAGGAACAGATCGCCTGAACCATTGCCGGCCCAGCTCCCAAGTCTCCCCAATCCCATCCCGACGCGCCGCGTCAACCGCTCGAGCTGATGCGGCAGCAGCGGCGCATCCGTCGCGACGACCACGATGATCGAACCGCGGCCGAGTGGACCGTCCGTCTCCTCGTTGCGCGTCGTGCCGCGCTCGCCGCACTTCGGCACACCGCGAATCCATGCGCGTGATTGCTCGCCGTCGAGCATGCTGCACGGGCCAAGGCCGGTGAGCTCCTTGCCCACTGGTACGCCGAGGATGCGGAGGTCGCCGCCGTAGTTGCACTGGACGAGAATGCCGAGTGTGTACGACGCCGCGCCGGGCACGTTGATGACGCGCGACGACGTGCCGATGCCGCCCTTGAAACCGTTGCAGCTCATGCCGGTGCCGCCGCCGACGGAGCCTTCGCGCACAGGCCCTGGCTTCGCACTGTCGAGCGCGGCCCACGCGTGCTCGGGCTTCACGTGACTCCCATTCGCATCGTTCATCACATCGAACGTCTCGGCGACGACCGGATACGTGAAGGTGAATTCGCGCCCGTGCGCGAGCTGCCATTGGATGGCCGCGTCGCGCACGGTGCCGACGCTATGCGTGCCGGTGAGCAGGATGGGCCCTTCGAGAAAGCCCGACTCCTTGATCCAGTTCACGCCGGTCATGTCGCCGTTGCCATTCAGGTTGAACGTCGCGGCCATGACGAAGTCCCAGTCACCACGCGGCCTCGGCAAGATGGCCGTGACGCCGGTGCGAATCGGTCCCTTGCCGGGCACGAGACGACCGTTGCCTTCGATCAACGTGACGTGTCCAACCGCGACTCCCGGTACGTCCGTGATGGCGTTCAACTTTCCGGGAGTGCCGGGAAAGGGAATGCCGAGCTCTCGTCCGCGCGGGCGTGCCTGCGCAGCGAGTGGCAGCGCGACGAGCGAGAGTATCGCGACGTGCGAGAGTCGCATCGGTCAATACCTCCAGCTGCGAAGATCCGCTCCAACCGGCGCGGACTTCTCCATGTGGGTGGTCATCTTCGGAATCAGCTCCTGCAGCGATGGACCCCAGCAGTGCGGCGCCATCGGCTGGAAGACGATCTCTCCCGTGTGCTTCGGGTTCGTGGTCTTCTTGAGGAACTCATCGAGCTTGTGAACACCCATGTTGAGGAAATACGAATCCGCATCGCCGACGTAGACGTTGATCTTGTCGGCGACCTTGGGGCCGAGCGTCGACCAGTTGGTCTCGAGGATGTTGCGGAGGTCGTAATGCTGCTTCCAGTAGTCGGCGACTTTCTTGTCGATGACGCCGGTCTTCTTGTTCCAGATCGGTGCGGGATAGCCATCGGCGGCGACGGGACCGTACGTCGCCTCCCAGATATCCCACTGACCGCCGGAGCGCGAGTGATCGCCGACGGCAAGCTCGAACCAGTTCTCGTCCTTCATCATCGTCTGGATGTTTCCATCGGGACGACGGCTGTCGGGCCGATCGATGGACATCCACGAGCCGCGCTTGAGCCAGTACGCGTTGGAGTCGGCGTAGATGTCCACGATCTGGTGATAGCGGAAGTCCACGCCGTCGGGGCAGAGCGACCATGTGCCGCCGTACGAATCCGGATACATCACCTGGTGCGCGAGCGAGATCCAGCCACCCGTCGAGCCGCCGGTGAGCAGGCGCGCCCACGGTTGGCGCAGGACGCGAAACTGCGTCTCGACCTTCGGCAGCAGCTCCTGCATGATCGCGTCGCCGAATGGGCCGTTGTTCTCGGAGTTCACGCCGTACGCATCGTCGTAGTAGGGCGACGGATACTGTAGCGTGACGAGGATGACGCGCGGCGTGCCGTCCGCGTTCCAGTAGTTGGTGAAGGCGGCAGCATTGCCCTGCGTCGCACCAAAGCCACCTGGCGCGCGGAGCGAGAAGTGTCCGTGCTGATAGACGACGGGATACCTCACGTCGGGATGCTTGTCGTAGTCCTTCGGCAGCAACACGGTGGCGCCGAGGAAGATGGGATGACCCCACCACTTGGTGAGGATGGCGCTCTCTATCTTGATGCGCTTGACGCTCTTGTTGTCGGCGGGGACCTGCACGGGTGGGATCACCTTGTCGGCGACGAGCTTGATCGGCGTCGACGACTTCGGGTCGAACGTGATCGTGACGGGCTCGCCGTAGATGTTGCCCGGCGACGACTTCCACTGCTGTCCTTCCCACTGGTCCATATGCAGCCAGACGGTCTTTCCGTCGGCGCGCGCGAACTTCGTGTAGACGTTGACGAAGGGTTGCACGCGATAGCGGCCGGCGGGGATATCGCGCAGGCTCTGCACGGGGTGGCCAAAGGCGGACACGCCGATGATGGCCGACCGGCCGGCGGCGAGGTTCTCGACGTTGGTGCCGAAGAGTGGGTCGCCGGATTCACCGGTACGACGGATCGGCGTGCCGCTCGTATCGGCCATGCGGCTGATCGCGACGTAGGCGCGGCCCGTGACCGGCTCGGAGCGCGCGGAAGGGGCGACCGAGACCTCGAAGCGCGGGCCGGCCTGTGCGAGGAGGGAGGTCGATGGAACGCCGGCGGCGAGAACGCACGCGCCGGCGAGGAGTACGGTGCGGAGAGAATTGAGTGATGGCATGCGTGAATGCTACGTTGTCGTCCCGAGCAGAGCGAGGGACCTGCTTGTCCTCTCGGCGGGGGCGTCGCCGTGATGCTCGAGCTTCGCAGGAGATCGACCGGACTACTTGATCACGTCCACCCAGCCACCTTCGTTGGCGATGAGCGCCATGAGGCCGTCGAACGTGAACGTCACGCGGCGTGGCACACCGCCAACGTTGACGACGCGCACGACACTTCGCGTCGCCCGATCGAGCACGATCACTCGTCCCGGATTCGTCGCCGCGACGTAGATCTGCAGATCGTCCGGCGAGATCGCCAATCCGAATGGGCTTCCGAATGCCAGCGGGACTTGCTGCTTCGGCACGAGCGTCGCGCCGTCGAGGATGTCGGCTCCGCCGGCCTCGTTCGCGACAAACAGTTCAGTTCCATCCGCGGTGATGGCGATGTCCTGCGGCACACCAGCAAGCGTGGCTGTTGCGGTGATGGCCAACGTCAGTGCCGAGAGGCGCGAGATGGTACCGCTCGTCGAGGCCACGTAGAGCGTCTGTCCATTGGCACTCAGCGGGTAACCCTGCAGCGCGCCGGTGAGGGGCGTCGAAGCGATGACGGTCATCGTGGCCGGATTCACCACGTAGAGCATGCCGTTCGTGGTGGACACGTACAGCCGCGTCTCGTCCGCGCCGGTTTCGTATCATCCGGTTGCCAGGCGTGACAGGTAGATCGGGCGTGTTTACGCCCTCGCCAGCACGGGTGGAATTTCCTATGTTGGTCGCACATCGCTCAACACCTGAGGCAGCTAACATGAAAGCGTACGTCATGGTCACGGGCGCCATCTTCGGACTGCTCGTGGTCGCCCACATCTGGCGCATGATCGACGAGAACGCTCAGCTCGCGACAGATCCGGCGTACCTGGCCATCACCGTAACCGCCGGTGCGCTCTGCCTGTGGGCCGTGCGTCTGGTCAGTCGCTCGTCGCGCACGTGACGACGTTGCCTCCCGAGATCTCGCGCGCGCCTGACGCACTCTCCGGCCGCTACGACGCGCGCGGCGCAGTCGCGACGTCGGCGATTCTGCTCGGCAAACGGAGGAATGCAGTTCGTCGCGCAGTGCCGCCCATTCCCCGATTCCTCGGCGCCGAATTCGGTGCGCTGTTCGACCGGTTCGCGCGGGCGCACCCGCTTCGCGCCAACAGGACCGCGCTCGTCGATGCCATCGCATTTCTCGGGTGGCTGCGTCGAAGTGGCGCGCTGCCACGGGAACTGCGGTTCCTCTCCGTCAAGCTGCGATGGCGGCGTATGACGCGACGGTGAGCCAAACATCGCCTGGCGACAGACGATACGATCGGCGCGAAGTCGACCTGATTCTCCGCACGGCCTCGCAGATGGACCCGTTGCCGGCCGCGACTCAGCAACACGATCACGACGATCTCACGCTTGCCGAAATTCAGGACATCGGCTCGCAGGCTGGCATTGACCGGAATGACATCGCAACCGCCACGCTCACCGTGGCGGTGGAGTCCGCGCGCCACGATCGCCGTCGTCTGCATCACGTGCACGTCGTCGACGGCGAGCTGCGTGAGGACGCGTGGAACGTCCTCGTCGACAACTTGCGCAGCGCGGTCGAGATCTCGGTGGTGAGCCGGTCGACCGGCGCGCTCGAGGTGGAGATGGACGACCCGAACGGAGAGATTGGCCGGATGCGCCTCGGCATTCGGTCAACGAATGGCTCGACGACCATCTCCATCTGGAGCGATGCGCCTCATCGCTCGACCATTCAAATTCTGTCGCTCGGACTGCTCGGCATTTCCGTGACCCTGTTTCCTGTCGTGGCCTCGGCGGGTGGGCAGTGGCCGAGTGTCGGCGTTGTTGCGGCGCTCGGTGCGGCGGGCGTGGCGATCGGATCGGGGGTCGCGGTCGGCTGGCGACGGTGGGCGACAGCGCGGTGGCAGAAGCGGGTCACGAGCGTGATGACGTCGATCGTAACGCAGGTGACTCGCTCGGTGTCGACGGAGAGACTGCCGCAACCGAATAGAGAAGGCGCACCGGAAGCATAGGTCGCTCGACCAAATCGTTTCGGGGCGCCCGCGCCGCTCTCTACCAGACGATAAACCCTGACGCGGGTGCACTGGCATCCGCATCAGGGCCGTCATTCAGTCTACAGGCGCGGCCGCGTGACGCGCGGCACCTTGCCGCAGTTGGCTGGCCAGTTCGCCGGCCATGTGCCCGGCGAGCGATCGCGCTTGATGAACTCGGGATCCTCGCTGGCGAGGTACACCATCATCGCCGCGAGCGTCGCGTTGTGCTTGAGGTCATCGAAGACAACCTTGTCGTACGTATCGCGGTTGGTGTGCCACGTATACGTGCCGTAGTTCCAGTTCACGGCGCCCATGCCGAACGACGGCGTGCCGAAGCATGCGAACACGGCGCCGTCGGTGCCGCCCGGATTGCCCGTGGGAACGTCGTTGAAGCTCCACGACACCACGTTGCTGCTCATGCTGTCGGTGTAGAAGCTGGGCAGCTGCATGTACCACGACTTGAGGTGGCGGCCGATGTCGGACAGGCCCGACGACGACAGCGACTGCACGCGGCCCGTTCCGTTGTCCTGGTTGAACAGCGCCTGGAGGCCCTTCATCACTTCGGGGTGGTCCTCGGTGAACGCCGTCGAGCCGTTGAGGCCCTGTTCCTCGCTCGCCCAGTGTCCGACCATGATCGTGCGCTTCGGATGCGGGTACGCGAGCTTGAGGATGCGCATCGCTTCCATCGCCATCATGGTGCCGGTGCCGTTGTCCGTGGCGCCGGACGATCCGTCCCACGAGTCGAAGTGGGCCGACAGCATGACGTATTCATCGGGCTTCTCGCTGCCCTTGATCATGCCGATGGTGTTGAACGCCGGCTGTTCGCCGAGGAGCTTGGCGTCGAGGTCGAGCTTGACGATGGGCTTCTGGTTGTTCGCCGCGAGGCGATACAACAGGCTGTAATCCTCGCAGGTGAGCGTGACGGCCGGTGCCGTCTTGTTGTACGTCTCGAACACCTCGATGACGCCCCAGCCGCCGGCGCCCTGTGCTGCGGCTGCACCGCGACCAGCGCCCCCACCGGCCTGCGCGCCACCCGGGGGTCCACCGCCACGTGCGCTCGCCGGCCCAGGAGTTCCGCCACCGCCGCGTCCACCAAAGCCGCCAGCGCCTGCGGGAGCAAAGGGATTGTTGAAGCCACTCAGCTTGTTGCGCGAGGAGATCATGCCGGCGACGCCCGCCTTCTCGAGGCGCATGCCGAGCGTGCCCGTGCCGAGGGCGAGGGAATAGCCCGTGCCGCGGTAGAGCTTCGTGCTATCGGGGTGGCCGGCCGCGTCGGTCATGACGGCCCAGTCGCGCTGCATCAGGCCGATGAGCGTGTCCATGCGGGCGCGCGACTCGGCGGTGGCGAAGCGGTTCCAGTCTTCGGAGGGGCGGCAGGTCGGCCACGCCGGCGAGAGCAGGACGATCTTGCCCCTGGCCTTCGGCAGCCATTTCACGAATTCGGTGCTGTCGGCGAACTTGGGAAGCACGATGGCTTCCGCCTTGACCGGCTTGCCGTTGGTGCCCGGGCTCCATGCGAGCATGAGGCCCTCGAGCGACCGGACACGCGGCTCGACGAGGTCGATGTGCGAGGCGCCGCGCTGCCAACCGCGCCAGGTGCCGTACTGTTCGCGCTTGGCGTCGATGCCCCACGACTTGTACTTGCCGATGACCCAGTCGCTCGCGTTGCGGAGGCCCGGGCTGCCGGTGAGGCGGGGGCCGATGGAGTCGAAGAGGGTCTGCGACAGCGACTGGACCTGCGAGCTGTCCATGCCAAGCCGCCAGATGCGTTGCAGGGCGGGGTCGTTCGTCGGGAACTGCTGGGCGGACAGCGGAACGGCGCCCGTCAGTGCGAGGGCGCCGGCGACGGAAAGTGTGCGGAAAAGTGTCATGGACTCAGGAGGGCGAAATGCGAAGGCAGGATCATCCACTGTAGTACGCAGGGCGGAAGGTATCCGTTCGGTACGATGTTGCCAGTTGGCGGCACGCGTGCGGATGTCATATGACGGCGACCCTCGAGCTACTCATTGTCTACGCAAAGGGAGAGAGACGCGCGTGGATCACCTCGACCTGTCGGCACAGTTGGAGGCGATTCATCCGGCCAGTTTCGGCTGGGCGATGGCGTGCTGTGACCGGCGTCGCGAGGTGGCGGAGGACGTGCTGCACGATGTGTACGTGAAGGTGCTGAGCGGAGCGGCGCGGTTCGACGGACACTCGGCCTTCAAGACGTGGTTGTTCGGGGTGATTCGGCGAACGGCGTCTGGTGCTCGACGACGACAACGGCTGCATGCGGTGCTTGGCTTGCGCGACGCGCAGCGTGGCGACGGACGAACGACGCCGTCACCGGAAGAGGATGCAATGATGAGCGACCGGCGCGAGCGCACGCGGAGCGCATTGCGCGAGCTCTCGGTTCGGCAACGACAGGTATTGCATCTCGTGTTCTATCAGGACTTCACCATCGAGGAAGCGGCGACGATCATGAGCGTATCGGTTGGTTCGGCGCGGACGCACTACCATCGGGGCAAGTCGCGTATGGCCACGCTGTTGAGTGGGGATCGTCCATGACCGATCGCAGCGGCGACGACGAGCGCATCCGCAACGCGTTCGATGATCTCAGGGGCGACGACGTTCGCCAACACGCGACCTTTGCGGCCGTGCGCGCTCGGGGCGGGCGGCCACGCGTGAGGCTGAGTGAGTCCCCGGTGTTGCGGCTCGCTGCGGCCGTTGTACTGATCGCCGGTGCGGCGACGACGTACAGCATTGCCGTCCGGCGTACGCCGACGTTCACGGTGCCGAGCGAAGTCGTCGCGCTCGGTGCGTGGCGACCGGAGACGGACGTGCTGCTCGTGTCGCCGAGGAAGCTGCTGCAAGCGCCCACAGGAATTCGCGAGTCGATGATCGACGTCGACACACTCACAAGAGGAGTACTCCGATGAGATACCTCATTCGCTCGGCACTGGTGTCGTTCGCGCTGCTGTCTGCGTTGCGTCTCGAGGCGCAAAGGCCGGCCGAGAAACCGCTCATTGTCATTGACGGTGTCGTCCAGGATGAAAAGCCGAGAGAGGCGCAGCCCGGGCAGGGCGATCCGTTCATGCGGTTCCTCTTTCCGCCCGAGCTCGTGATGCAGCATCAGGCGGAGCTCAGTCTGACGGATGCGCAGCGCAATGCGCTCATGACGGCGATTCAGCAGGCGCAGTCCAGGTTCGTCGAGACGCAGTTCAAGCTCGCGGGCGAAGGACAGAAGATGGCCGGGCTGCTGCAGGGCGCGACGGTCGACGAGGCGCAGACGCTCGAGCAGGTCGATCGCATCCTGTCGATGGAGCGCGAGATGAAACGCGCGCAGGTCGGGCTCCTCATTCGCATCAAGAACACGCTCACGCCGGCGCAGCAGGCGAAGCTGACGCAGTTGCGTCAGGGGCGGGACTAGATCACCAGCCGTTCCGCCTTCATCGTCAGGTAGTCGCGCTCCGGAATACTCGCTGTCCGCAACGCGGCGCGGCGGTACAACTCCACCGCCGCGTCGCGATCGCCGGCGCGCTCCAGCAGGTGTGCGCTCACGGCGTCGAGCCGATGGCCCGCACGCAATCGATCGTCCTCCTGCAACGGATCGAGGAGCGCGAGTCCCGCGACGGGACCGTGCACCATCGCCGTGGCGATCGCATGATTGAGCGCGACGACAGGACTATCCGTCATGCGCATCAGCATCTCGTAGAGTGCGAGGATCTGCGGCCAGTCGGTGTCCTCGGCGCGCGGTGACTCGTCGTGCACGGCGGCGATCGCGGACTGCAACTGATATTCGCCGACGGCGCCCATCGCCAACGCGGCACTCGTGAGCGACACCCCCTCGGCGATCGCCTGTTGATCCCATCGCGTGCGATCCTGTTCGTCGAGTGGAATCAACTCGCCATGTGGCCCCGTGCGCGCATCGCGCCTCGCGTCGGTGAGGAGCATCAGCGCGAGTAGTCCGGCGACGTCGCCGTGATGCGGCAAGAGCTTGTGCATCTCGCGCACGAGCCGAATTGCTTCCGTCGACAAGTCGGTGCGATGCAGCACGTCGCCCGAACTGGCCGTGTAGCCCTCGTTGAATACCAGATACAACACGTGCAGCACCGATTCCAATCGCTCCGCGCGCTCTCCGGCGTCGGGCAAGCCGAAGGCGACACCGGACGTCTTGATCGTCTGCTTCGCGCGACTGATGCGTTGTCCGATCGTGGCGTCGGGCACCAGGAAGGATTTCGCGATTTCAGGCGTCGTGAGGCCGCCCACCGCGCGCAGCGTCAGCGCGATCGCCGACGCGGGCGTCAGCGCGGGATGACAACACATGAACAGCAGCACGAGTGTGTCGTCCGGATCCATCTCCTCGACGTCGTCGCTCGACGGCGTGATCACGTACGGTGTCGTCGCAGCGACGGCCGCCTCGCGAGTACGACGGGCGGTCTCGCTCCGCCCGCGCGGATTCTCCGGGATGCCCGCGCGCGGCCACTGCGCCGCGGCAGCGATCAACGCCTCCTGCACGGCGTCCTCGGACGACGCAAAGTCGCGATAGCGCCGGACCATCGCGCCGAGCACGTGGGGTGCAAGGTCGCGCACGAGGCGCTCGACGCGATGGTCCAGCTCGGACGTCACCCGATGTCCTGACGGCCGCTCATGATCTGACGGAGCTCGATCCACAGGTGCTCGATCGGCTTGCCGTCGGCGCCGATGACCGTCGCACCGGGCGCGGTAGACGCTTCGGCCGCCACCTCGATGGCGCGTTCGTGGCTGTCGACGTCGATGATCCAGTAGCCCGCAAGAAACTCCTTCGATTCGGCGAACACGCCGTCGGTGATCGGCTTTCCGTCCTTTCCCGCGCGCACCAGCCTGGCCTGATCCGGTGCTGCGAGCCCTTCAGCGCCTACCAGCTCGCCGGCCGCCGCGAGCTTCTTCGTGAACGTCTCCATGAATGCGCCGTTGGCCTCGAGAATCTTCTTTGGCCAGTTCATGTACTGGGTGTAGCCATCCTTCGGCGTGTTCATGATCATCATGTACTTCATGGCTCGGCTCCTCTGATGGGGGTCCCGGTGTGGGTCGTCCTGTGCTGGTGTATCGGAGCTGGGAGTCGAATTTCGACATGCCGTTGCCGGTCCCCGGTAGTGCCGTCCAACCATACAAGCGGGTGCCGTCCGGGCCAACCTGTCGCGGCCGGGCCCGGACGTCGGCATATTGGCCCAAGGGGCCGCGGCGCGGTGAAACTTCGTCCCGGGCCTGACGTCTATTTCGATGAGAGTCGCAGTTCGTCCCGGAGGCATCGACATGCAATACGATCGAATGGCGCCCAACATGGCCGAGCTCAATGCGTTGAGGCAGACACAGAATCCCGGCGAGATCAACGCGCTTCAGCAGCACATCGTCGAGACGCAGGTCCGAACGAGCGACCTGGCCGTGCAGATCGGCCGCCTTGCCGATCAACAGCGGCGATTGACCGGGGAAGAGCGGCAGTTGCTCGAGAAGCCGATCGCCGATCTGCAGCACGAGAACGCCGTCGCCGTCGCCGACCTGCAAATGTCGGAGCGCAAGTTGGGCATGCTGATGGCGCAGACGACGATGCCGCCGCCGAACGACGCGTTCTTCAACCCACCGATGCTCGAGAAGACGGGCACCGCAATTTTCACACTGATGATTCCGATCGTCATCGCCCTCGCGCGGCGGATCTGGGTGCGGAGCAGTCCGCGTGCGCAGCCGGTGATCGACCTCGAGTCCAGTCCCCGACTCCAACGGCTGGAAGAGGCGATCGATTCGATCGCCATCGAGGTGGAACGGATCGGTGAAGCGCAGCGGTTCGCCACCAGGCTGCTCAGCGAGCGGCCCGCGCCCGCGATCAATCGCGCGGTGCCGGCACAGGTGCCGATTGCGCGCAAGACGCCCGGCACGATCACGCCGCACTGAGTGATGCGTATCCGACTCGCGTTGCTCGTGGGCGCTGTACTGGTGGCCGCGACGGGCTGCGCGCACCTTCCCGCTGTGGGACAACAATCGGCGGACAGCGGAGCACCGCGGGCCTCCGATGGATTGATGATCTCGATGCGCCTCACGCCCGCGGCCGCCGTCGATACCACGGTGAACGTGCTTCAGGCGCGCGGCTACGCCGTCGACAGCCGGCGCGGTGCGCGCACGCTGCGAACGCGACCGCGACTGATCGGCGGCGACACGTCGATGGTCATCACGGCGCAGATCATTCCCGTCGACTTGCCGGACGCCTCGTCGATGATCGCGCTCTCCGCGACGTATTCGGTGCCTTCCATTGGCGTCCGCGACGTGCAGGTGCAGCATCTCACGGGCTCGTCGGACAGCATGTGGGCCCGGCTGCGCGAGATTGAAGACGTGCTGCGACTTCTCCGTCGTGTCGCGGTGAATCCATAGCGCGCCGTGACGCTCGGCCAACCGTTGATCCATACTTTGCACATGGACATCCCATCTGACTCCCCGACGCCGCACGCGATCGAGATCTCGGCCGAGCCGCTTGGCGGTCCTGTCGCCCAATCGCTCATCGCCACGTTGAATGCCGAGCTCTCCGCGCTCTATCCAGAGCCCGGCGCGACGCACTTCTCATTGGATCCGGCACAGGTGGCACCAGGTGCGGGTGCGTTCCTCGTCGCACGCAAGGACGGAAAGCCAGTCGGCTGCGGTGCGCTCCGTCGCCTCACCGATGCAAGTGTCGTCGCGGAGCTCGGCGCCGACGTCGGTGAGCTCAAGCGCATGTTCGTCGCGCGCGAAGCGCGAGGCACGGGCATCGGGCGCGCGCTGCTCGCGCAGCTGGAGACGGAAGGGCGAACGCTCGCCATGACGCGCATCGTCCTCGAGACGGGAATCAGGCAGCACGACGCGCTCGCGCTTTACCGTCGTGCAGGCTACGCCGAGATCGCTGCGTATGGCGAGTACGCGTTGTCGCCCGGAACGAGCGTGTGTCTCGCGAAGGCGTTGTGAAGCCGGATCGTCGCTTGGTCTATGCGATCCGATCCGCACCGTTCATCTTTCTCACCCACGTCCTCGACGAAGATTGCGAGGATGGGCGCCGTGGCTACGGGCGCAGCGTCTGTCTCGGAAAGACGGTGCACGCGGAGGTCTGAGTGTTCGCCATCGAGGTATTCCCGTGAGTCTGCCATCAGGTGCCGCGCTGCTGCTCATCGACGTGCAGCAGGGGCTCGACGAGCCGCGCTGGGGCGCGCGCAATAATCCCGAGGCCGAGCGCCGCATCGCTGATCTGCTGGCCGCGTGGCGCGCGGCGAAGCGTCCGGTGATTCACGTCCAGCATCTCTCGACGGAGCCCGACTCGCCGCTGCGCCCCGATCGGCCGGGCTATGCGTTCAAGGTCGAAGCGACGCCGATCGACGGCGAGCCCGTATTCCAGAAGAACGTCAACAGCGCCTTCATCGGAACCGATCTCGAGACGCACCTGCGCGACCGTGGCATCGATTCACTCGTGATTGCGGGGATCACGACGGACCACTGTGTGTCGAGCACGACGCGCATGGCGGGCAATCTCGGATTCTCCGTCACGGTGGTGGAAGATGCGACAGCGACGTTCGACCGCGTCGGACCGGATGGAACACATTACACTGCAGACCTCATGCATCGTGCGGCGCTGGCGAGCCTGCACGGTGAATTCGCCACCGTCCGCGCGACGCGCGATATCCTTGTCGACAGGAGCTCCACATGACGACACCCTACGAGAGCGCGACGCTCAACCTCAAGCTGTTCGAGCTGCGACGGGACCCGCAGCTGCGCGAAGCTCGCGCGTGGTTCACCGCGGAGTTCCATCCGAAGAGCTTCACCGAGCTCGCCACCATCGCGAGCGAGCGCAACACGTGGTTTCGCATGGTGCTCGGCTATTGGGACATGGCGGCCTCGCTCGTGACGTCGGGCGCGATCGACGGAGATGCCTTTCGCGCCGCGCACACCGAAGTGTTCGTGACGTTCGCCAAGGTGGCGCCGTACCTCGACGAACTGCGTGTGAAGACACGCGAGCCGAATTTCTGCCGGCATCTCGAGGCTGTGGTCACGCAGGCGCCGAACTACGAGGCCATTCTCGAGAATCGTCGCGCCGCTGCGGTCAAGTTCCGTCGTCGGGAAGAGACGGAACGGACGGAATAGCCGAACCACATCCTTGGCACGTCGTACGGGGCGTTGAGGGCCAGGTCACGGCGTCGGCTTGGCGACACCGCCGGACAGCAGGAAGTCCATCGCCAGGTTGCTCATCGTACGCACGCCGACCGGCAGCGCCCGATCGTCCGCCTGGAACAACGGCGAATGATTGCTCGCCGCCGTCCGTACGTCGATGTCCGACGGCGTCACACCAAGTCCGACGAAGAAGCCCGGCGCGCGCTCGGCATAGCGTGAGAAATCTTCCGCCGGCATCGAGAGATTCGTCTGCGAAGCGCCCGCGCTGCCCGCGACGCGGCGCAGCGTCGGAATGAACTTCGCCACCGTTGCCGGATCGTTCACCGTCACTGGATAGCCGATCACGATCGTCACGTCCGCCGTCGCACCGCTCGCCGCCGCGATGCCCTCGGCCATCTTCTTCATCCGCTCGTGAATCGACGTCCGTACCTTCGCGTCGAAGGTGCGAATGGTCCCGATCATCCAGACTGAGTCGGGAATGATGTTCTCGCGATTGCCGCCGTGAAACGCGCCGACGGTGACGACGACAGGCGACACCGTCAGGTCGATCTGGCGCGAGACGATCGTCTGCAGCGCTGTCACGATCTGCGCCCCGATGACGATGGGATCGATCGTCGCAGCGGGCATCGCGCCGTGACCCTGCTTGCCATGTACGACAATCCGCCAGTTGTCGGCGCTCGCCTGCACGGGGCCGGACCGATACGTGAGTGACCCGAGCTTGCCAGGAAAGACGTGCAGTCCGAAGATGCCATCCACGCCGTCCATCACGCCGGCCTCGATCATCGGACCCGCGCCACCGCGCGGTGCGACCTCCTCGGCCGGCTGGAAGATGAACTTCACGGTGCCAGGGATGCGGGCCCTGAGCCCTGTCAGCACTTCAGCCGTGCCCATCATCATGGCGACGTGCGTGTCGTGACCGCACGCGTGCATCACGCCGACCTGTTCGCCATTCCACATCGCTTTCACGGTGGACTTGTACGGAAGATTCACCTGTTCGGTCACGGGCAGCGCATCCATGTCGGCACGCAGTGCCACGGTTGGCCCGGGCTTGCCACCCTTCAGGATGCCGACGACGCCAGGAATGCCGCCGACGTTCTCCTGCACCTCGAGGCCGAGTGCCCGGAGGTGCGCCGCGACGATTCCGGCGGTACGAGTTTCCGCGTAGCCGAGCTCGGGATGCTGGTGGATGTCGTGCCGCCAGGCGGTGACCTTGTCCGTGATCGCGGCGGTGCGACGATCGATCTCCGCAGCGAGCGCGGGATCTGGAGCGAGCTGCGCCGCAACGGGCGAGGAGAGCACGAGCGCCGCAGCGCTGACGACGAGGAGGATACGCATGCGTTCAAGTTGCTGGCGTCGCCTCGAACTCGCCAGATTGAATGCAGCGGAGTCAACCCTCAGATCTCTCATGAACACACGAGCCACGACGCCGGAACTCTCGCCAAATCGCTCCATGCCGCCGAGCACGGTCATTCCTGTCCTCGGGTATCCCGATGTGCGTGAAGCGGCGGCCTGGTTGTCTCGCGCCTTCGGATTCACCGAGCGCCTGCGCATCGGCGATCATCGCATCCAGCTCGACGTCGGCGGCGGAAGCGTCGTCATCACACAAGTGCCGGACGTGCCGCGTGGTCGCTGCGCACACTCGATCATGGTGCGCATCGCCGACGCGGATGCCCATGCCGCACGTGCGGCGCGAGAAGGTGCGCGCATCATCAACGAGCCGAGGGACCATCCGTACGGCGAGCGTCAATATTCGGTCGAGGACCTCGTGGGACATCACTGGACGTTCTCGCAGTCGATCGCTGACGTCGATCCCGCGACGTGGGGTGGCACGCTGATGGTCGCTCCCGAGTGAACGTGCGTCGCGCGACGCCGGCTGATGCGCCGGCGATGGCTCAGTTGTTGGCGCAGCTCGGATATCCTTCCGCACCGGATGTCCTTCCTTCTCGCATCGAGGCGATCGAGCGTGAGGGTGGCGCCGTGTTCGTTGCCTGCCGGTCCGACGGGAGCGTCATCGGACTCGCCAGCGCCGCGCGTCACGCCACGCTCCATGCGGGCGCGCAGGTCGCCTACATCACCGCGCTCGTTACGTCCGATCAGGCGCGAGGGCAGGGAGTGGGTCGCTCGCTCGTCGCCACCATCGAGCGCTGGGCCCGCGAGTGCGGTTGCACGCGCCTGTCCGTCACGAGCGCCGAACACCGCGCTGATGCGCATGCCTTTTATCCGCGCTGCGGAATGCCGTACAACGGCCGTCGCTTCTCCAGGCAACTCGATGCCGAGTCATAGCCTTTCGATCACCGTGATGTCCGCGCGGTTCGCCCTCTGTCGGCTGCAGCCGCGTGACGCGATTCCCGAGTGGACGACGAACGCGCGCGAGTTCCTGACGATCAGTCGTACGCCGACCGAGCTGTCCATCGTCGCGGACGAAGCCGCCGTCCCGTCGAGCGTGGAAGCGACGCGCGGGTTTCGTGCGCTGCGAGTGGAAGGACCACTTCCGCTGGAGATGGTCGGCGTCGCCGCATCGATCGCCGGGCCGCTGGCCGACGCGGGCATTTCCATCTTCCCGATCGGGACGTACGACACCGACTACATCCTCGTGCGCGACGTCGATCTTCCGCACGCGATCGCGACACTGACATCCGTTGGCCACATCGTCAACAGCACATGAAGCCCCGACTCACTGTCCTCACCCTCGGCGTCGCCGACCTCGAGCGATCGCTGGCGTTCTATCGCGATGGCCTCGGATGGCCGACGCCGGGCATCATCGGACAGGAGTTCGAGCACGGCGCCGTCGTCTTCATCGACCTGCAGCCGGGATTGCGCCTGGCGCTGTGGCCGCGCGCGTCGCTCGCGCACGACACCGCGCTGCCACTCGCTCCGCCGAGTGCCACCGAGCTGTCCCTCGGCTACAACGTGAACAGTCGCGCCGAGGTGGATGACGTCATGGAGATCGCTCGTCGCGCCGGTGCGAATATCCTCAAGGCAGCGGGAACGACGTTCTGGGGCGGATACGCCGGATGCTTCCAGGATCCCGATGGCCATGTGTGGGAAGTCGTCTGGAATCCACAGTGGATCGCGGCGCAGGTCTGACTTTCACAACGCGGTCAATGCACACGAGAGCATCCCTCGCCACGGACCTTCGTGCAGTCGGGGATCGGCGAGATCGCCGGCGGGCCCGATGAGATCCACCTCGCGATCAAGGACGTCCTCGCCACCGACGGCACGCTCTTCATGTATGCCGGCTGCCCGCAATACGTCGACGAAGTGAGCCGAGGAAATCTGTCGGCCGAGGAAGAGGCTGAGGTGCTCGAGAATCTGCCGGCGTTCGATGCCGAGACGGCGCGGTGCGACCGCAGTCACGGTGCGCTCGCGGAGTTCTTTCGCACGTATCCGGGAACGCGCGTCAATCATCACGTCGCGCGCTTCGCCGCGTGGGGGTGGCGGGCCGCGAAGTCCCACGGTTGCGACGACAGCAGTCGGCTCCGATCTGGACAACGTCACCTTCCTGCATCACGCCGAGCACATAGTGGACTTGCCGGAGAAGCGTGTGGCGACGTTCAAGGTGCCCGTGTTCGAGAACGGCGTGCGCGTCTGGCGCGACATGAAGGAGTACGACACCTCGGACGGCGGCACGCATGCGAGCTGGCCCGAGAACTTCTTCGCGCGCATCGTCGACGAGTATCTCGCGGCGACAGCGAACCGTGGCGGGAAGGTCGGCAATGCGACGAGCCACCTGATCGACGCGCGCGGTCCGCTCCGTTCCGCTCTCTCGGTGATGGAGCGAGTTGCGTCGGCTCACTGAGGTGGTCGTCGCCAATCGACCGTGGCTGGATCGCTGGCTTGGCATCGTCGCGGCCGTTGCACCGTCGTTGGCCGTCATTGCCGGCTTGACGCACTATGCGGTGACGCGCGATGTGGCCGGGGTCCGCTTCCTCGCGCTGTACGTCGCGCCGATGTTTCTCGCCGCGCCGCTCTGGCTACGCCACAGACTCGTCGGCTTCGACCAGCGCAGTGCCGTGATGCATACGATCGACGCCGTGGTCCTTGCACTCGCCGTCGCGCGATTCGGTTTCGGCGAGATGCTACCGTTCTCCGGGCACATGCTTTTCCTGACCTACACCGCTATCACGGTCAACGCGGCGGGCTACCGGTGGCTCGCCGTCGTGCTGCTGATCGAGACGACCATCTTCAAGCTCATCCTGTGGCGCGATCCCGCGTCATGGAGCGTTGGTCTCGGACTGGGTGCAGCGGCGGGGATCATCGCGATGATGATGCAGCGACGCCAATGAACGAAGCCAATCGTCATTGCGTCTTCATCGTCTCGTAATACGGCGCTCATTGGGGCCTCATGCGGACGTTGCATGTTGGGCGCACTCCAACCCGGGAAGCGATCATGCAGACCATCACCGTCCGCGCCGAGCCCAACGTCACTCCGATGATCGACGTCATGCTGGTGCTGCTCATCATCTTCATGTCCGTCGGGCCATTGCTCGTGACGGGCATCGTCGCGGAGCCTCCCACGGGTTTGCACCTTGCCGATCATCCCGACGCGCCACACGACGCGGTGATCGGCATCGATGCATCGGGGCGCCTATTCCTCGACAGGCAACCCGTGAGCGAGCGTGTGCTCGCCGAGCGCCTGGCGGAGCGGTTTCGTCGTGCGCCGAACGATCGCGTGGTGTACGTACGTGCGGACCGCGACCTCGCGTATGCGCGGGTGCAGGAGGCGATGGCGCTCGCCTCGACCGCAGGAGCACGTGTTGTCGGGCTCGTGAGTGTGCGTCCCCCCGACGAAAGATTCTGAATGCCGCGAGGACTTGCCCAGCCAGTGCTCCGGGCTTCAACGTTCCAGCACACCACTAACCTGACGAGGCTGGAATGGCCGACCGTACGCTCGAGTGCCTGCGCTGTGGCGGGCCGATGGAGCAGGGTTTCGTCGCCGATAAGGCGCACTACTCCGTGCCGGAGGTGCAGAACTGGGTCGAAGGCGTACCCGAGCGCTCGTTCTGGTCCGGGGTCCGCTTGAAGGGGAAGGAAGTGCTACCCGTGATGACGTATCGATGCGAGAAGTGTGGCTATCTGGAGTCGTACGCCGATCAGCGATAGCGACCGCGCGCGCTCGGTCGTGCTCCTGCACGGCCTCGGCCGCACGCCACGTTCGATGCAACCGCTCGCGACGACACTCGAGTCGCGCGGCTATCGCGTCTTCAACCTCGGATATCCTTCGCGCACGGCTGGCGTGGGCTCGTTGGCGGCGCACGTCGCGCAGCAGGTTCGGTCGATCGACGACAACAGGCCGCTGCACTTCATCACGCACTCGCTCGGCGGCATCCTGCTGCGCGTCGCGGTGAAGAGTGGCGAGCTTCCGCTGGATCGCATCGCTCGCGTCGTGATGCTCGGTCCGCCAAATGGCGGGAGCCATGTGCCCGACGCCTTTGGACGGTGGAAGATTTCAGGGGCACTCTATCGGTTGGTCACCGGTCCGGCCGGTCTCGAATTGGGAATCGGCGCGGGCAGCGTCGCCAGCCGTCTTCCGCCATTGCCATTCGAGGCGGGGATCATCGCCGGTTCACGGAGCGTGAATCCGGTGCTGTCGCTCTTTCTGCCCGGGCAGAATGACGGCAAGGTCAGCGTCGAACACGCGTCGGTCGACGGGATGCGAGCCTTTCTCGTGATGCCGCATTCACACCCGTTCCTGATGAGCGCTCAACCCGTGATGACGCGAGCCATTCGCTTTCTCGAGACGGGTGCGTTCGAGTGAATCGGCGACACTTCGTGATGAGTGGCGCAGTCGCGGCCGCCGGAGCAGCGGTCGGCGTCGTGGGGTACACGTTGCGCATCGAACCGCACTGGCTCGAGCTCGTGCAGCGCGACCTTCGCATCGCGCGCCTGCCAGCAGCGCTTCAGGGCACGACGCTCGCGCAGATCAGCGACATCCACGTCGGCCCCGACGTCAGCGACGAATACCTGATCCATTCGTTCGATCGGCTTCGCGCGATGGTGCCTGATATCGTCGTCGTCACGGGCGACTTCCTCACGCACAAGGCGAATCGCGGCGAGGAGCAGTTCGCACAGCTGCGCAACGTGCTCGCGCACCTGCCGCACGGTCGTCTCGCGACGGTCGGCATACTCGGCAATCACGACTACGGTCGAGGATGGTCACAGCCCGACATCGCCAACCGCGTCGTGAAGGAGGCGACCGACGCCGGCATCTTGATCCTGCGCAACGAGGTTCACACCGTCGCTGGTCTCGACATCATCGGCGTCGACGATCTATGGGCGTTTCACGCCGACACGACGCGGGCACTCGCCGCGCGCCGGAGCAATGCGGCGATCGCCCTCTGCCACAATCCCGACGGGCTCGACGAGCTGCCGTGGAATGACTACACGGGATGGGTGCTCGCGGGCCATACGCACGGTGGACAGTGCAAACCGCCGTTCCTTCCGCCACCGCTGCTCCCGGTGCGCAACCGACGCTACGTCGCCGGCGAGGTGGTCGTGAACAGCCAGCGCACGCTGTACATCAGCCGAGGAGTTGGTCATCTCGTCCAGGCACGCTTCAATGTGCGTCCCGAGATCACGCTCTTCACGCTGCGATCTGCGTGAGAGCCGCGACCTGGCCGTGCGGCTCGTGCGTCCGTTGGCGATCGAGCGATCGCCCTTTGCCATGGCGTTTCTCGCCGCGCTCGCACCGCGTCGCTAACGAGAGGAGTAGCTCGTGCTCGGCGGAATGGACACGACCTTCACGCCCGCCGAACGCGCGACGTCCATCGCCGCGAGCACGGCCTGATAGTTCGCATTCCGATGACCGGCGACTTGAATGACCTTCTCAGGCCGGTCTGCATACACGCTGCGCAGCGTCGAAAAGAGTTCCTGTGTGCGGACTGGTCTGGTATTGAGGAGGAAGGTGCCATCCGCGAGCACCTCGAGCACGATTGCCTGATCGCTGCTGGCGCAGATGTCCTGGCAGGGAACCGGGAGCTGCACGTCCATCGACTTGCGCGCCGTGACCGATGCGAGAAACGTGATCATCAGCACGAGCAGGACATCGAGAAATGGGGTGACGTTGATGTCCGAGGTGAGGCTGCGAGACCAATCTGTCATGTGAGCTCCGGTTGGCGGTTGCCCACACGATAGGTACGGCGCATTAGCCGGTCGTGAGATGCGGATGACCGGATTGTGATCGATCGATTACGGTTCGATGACGAGAGTCAGTACCGGGGAGGCCAAGCATGCTGTCCTTCTGGCAAAGGCTACCAGTGGTCGTGCGAGCGCTGATTGCCGGTATGGCGGCGGCGATCGCCGGTACCACGCCGTGGGCACTGCTGGTGTCGGCCAACCTCGAGCACTGGCCCGCGGTGCCGTGGTCGGTGCCGCTGACTGCGGTGCTGCTGTGGCTCTATTGGCGATAGCTTCGCGGCGACGGTTGGCCGGCCGCAACCGCCTCCGCGCGACGTGCCAGCTGTCGCGCCAACCGCGTGCCCGACGACGCCTGGGGCATGGCGATCTTCGCCGGCATGCTTGGCCTGCTCGCATTGGTGCTGTTCCTCAATGTGGTGAACCGCATGGTGCGGTTGCCGGCGCAACAGATGGGCGACGTCTCGCGCGTGCCGGTACCCACGCTGTTCATTTTCCTCGTCATGAGCGCCATCGTCGCCGGCGTCGTCGAGAAAGCGCCATTCTCGGCACGGGACTCTCATTCGGCTTCCTGCACTTCTCGCATCCGGAAGTGACGGCAACGCTGCTGCCCTATGACGCTGCCCTTGCCGGCATCGAGTTCTTGTCACGCTCGCATCGGTCATTCGCGTCGGCAAGCGTGGTTGACGATCGGCGGGGAACGGTCGAGTGTTTTCAGGGTACCGGAGCCGCAACCAGGGACGAGGAGACTCAGATCATGTGCAGGAACATCAAGACGCTGGCCAACTTCGAGCCACCCGCGACGGTCGACGAGATTCACGCGTCGGCGCTGCAGTTCGTGCGAAAGCTGAGTGGAACGAGCAAGCCGTCAAAGGCGAACGAAGATGCGTTCAACCTCGCGGTCGCCGAAGTGACCGACTCGGCGCGTCGCCTGATCGCGTCACTCGAGACGCATGCTGCGCCGCGCAACCGAGAAGAAGAGATGCGGAAGGCGAAGGAGCGGTCATCGAAGCGATTCGCGTAAGTGCAAACCACGATTCTTCAATTCTTTAATTCTTTTCATTCCAGCCTTCTTTTCGCTCTTGCCGGCAGCAATTTGGAGACGGATAGGCAATACCAAAAAAGGCTAGGATTGAAGAATTAAGGGATCCGGGAATTGGGCGTTGATCGAAAGACGACCGCAGGGAGATCGGCCTGTGCTGGTCTTGATGACTCGGCGACGGGAATGACAAAGGCCCCGCACCTCGAGAGAGGTGCGGGGCCTTTGTCGCTCAACCTCGACTGTTGGCTACGGAATCGTGACCGACAGATCACGCGCCGCTGCGGCCAGCTTCTGCACCTTCGGGCCGTCGCACGAGCTCCGCGACTCGCCGTCGAGCTGCGACGCCAACGTGGTCAACGCATCGCGACGCTGCGCGCCGGACGCCCGCTCGGCCATGGACAGTGCCGAACGAACGGACGAGACACGCGCTGCGCCCAGGCAGCTCGACCGCTCGAGCTGGTCGACAAAGGCACGCGCCAGCGCGAAGCTCGGCGGCCACACCATCTTCGGCTGTCCCTGCGCGTTCAGGTACTCGTAGTGCAC
>JBDSML010000188.1:0-14337 GCA_039915865.1 Gemmatimonadaceae bacterium
ACTTGAAGACCTTGTTGCCGCCGAGGTAGAACACCTGCGGGTTGTGCGACGAGAGGAAGAAGGGCGAGTTCCAGTTGAAGCGCGTGAGCAGATCGGTCGAATCCTTTCGCTGCAGCGTGCGCAGGGACGCAATCCGCTTCTGCTGATCCTTCGTCGGCTGCTGGAGCGGATCGCCCCAGACCACGGCGACGGAGTCCTCGAACTGGCGATACTGCTCCTGCCAGCCCGGCTTGGTGACGCGAAGGTTCTGGCCGGTCTTGAGGTTGCGTACCTGGATGCCGGCGTTCTGCGACTCGCCGAACACCCAGTCACCGGCGGGATCCTGCGCGGTGTAGAATCCGTCGCCGCCGGAGATGGTGTACCAGTACGAGTTGTTGAGCGCGGACCGCTTCCGGCTCGGGCCACACCATGCGCCATTGTCCTGCGCACCGGCGCAGACGGTGTACGGCACCTGCATGTCGTAGCTGATCTCATAGAACTGGCCGAGCGGCAGGTTCATCGGATAGAAGAAGTTGCCGCCCTTGTCGAACGTGATGGCGATGCCGCCGTCGTTCGCGAGGGCCCAACGCTCGGGATCATTCGGGTCGATCCAGATTCCGTGGTCGTCGACGTGGACGCCCTGCGCGGCGTTGCTCGTCGTCTTGCCGCCGTCGTTGGAGACCTGCAGCTCGGTGGACGAGTAGTACACGCGGTTCGGATTCTTCGGGTCGACGCGAACCTGCGAGTAGTAGAACGGCCGCACGTTGACGGTGCTGGTGCGCTCCCACGTCTTGCCGCCGTCGGCGGAGCGATAGAGACCGTTCGCCTCCGGTCGCTTGCCCATGGTGTAGCCGCCCCTGGTGGGCGCCATCGACAGCGCTTCGGTCAGCGCATACACCACGTCCGGATTGCTTGGTGCGATCGCGATGCCGATGCGGCCCTTCATGCCCTCGGGGTAGCCGTTGCCCTTGATCTCCGTCCAGGTCGTGCCGGCGTCGGTGGACTTCCAGAGCGCGCTGCCCGCTCCACCGCTGTTGAGCGAGTACGGCGTGCGATAGCGCTCGTAGCTCGATGCGAAGAGAACGTCGGGATTCTTCTGGTCGATCTCGACGTCGACGAAGCCCGCGCGATCGCTGATGAACTTGATGAGCTTCCACGTCGCGCCGCCGTCGGTGGTCTTGTAGAGGCCACGCTCGGGGTTGGACTTCCACGCCGCACCAAGCGCAGCGACGTAGACGACGTTCTTGTCGCGCGGGTCGATGGCGATGCGCCCGATGTGCTGCGTCTTCTCGAGGCCCATGAAGGCCCACGTGTTGCCGCCGTCGGTGGACTTGTACATGCCCGCGCCGGGCTCGATGGTGTTGCGCGCGTTGGGCTCGCCGGTGCCGGCCCAGACCGTCTGCGTATCCGACGGCGCGATGGCGAGCACGCCCATCGAGATGATGTTCTTGTCGTCGAACACGGGGCGCCACGTGACGCCGTTGTTCGTGCTCTTCCAGATGCCGCCACCCGCTGCCGCGACGAAGAGGGTCTTCGACGGCCCCGGGATGCCGACGACATCCGACAGGCGTCCCATGAAGTTGGCCGGTCCGACGGTGCGCCACTTGAACCCGGCGAGGGTGGCCGAGTCGAGCGACTGCGCGGCGGCCGCGAGCGGCGCGAGGGCCGTCATGACGAGGGCGCCGCAGAGGAATGCGTTGCGTGATCCGGAGATGCGCATCGGTGTGCGTGGGATGGTGACTGGGTGTCGAGAATTGCATGAACGCTACGCGTTCGGCAAGGCATCCGTTGGTCCTCCTCGCGCTGCGCGTCAGAGCGTAGACTCATGCCCGTGGAGAACCTCACACATTCGCTCATGGGCGCCGCGCTGGCGGAGCTCGCGCTCCCGGCGTCGGCCACGCCGGCGCAACGACGCATGTTCTTCACCGCCGGCGTCATTGCGGCCAACCTTCCTGACGCGGATCTCGTGTATACGAGGATCACCGCGCCCCCCCTCGGCTACCTGCTGCACCATCGCGGGCACACACACACGCTGGTGGGTCTCGTCGGGCTGGCGGTGCTGATCGGGATCGTGTGCCTCGTGCCGCAAATTCGAGGTTCGCTGGTGGGAGCGCAGGGTCGATTCTGGGCGATGATCGCAACGAGCCTGGTGAGCCACCTCGTGCTCGACTCGTGGAACAGCTACGGGGTCCACCCGTTCTGGCCATTCGACAACCGGTGGTTCTACGGCGACTCGATCTTTATCGTCGAGCCGTGGCTCTGGCTTTTCCTCGGCGTCGCCGCAACCGCCAACGCGAAGGGACCGTTGTCGCGAATCTCGCTCGGCGCGCTGTTCGCCGTGGCGTCACTCATGTTCGCCTGGGTGGGGATGGTGCCGGTAGTGGCGCTGGTCGCGCTGGTGATCGTCGCCGCAGCCATCACGTGGCTGGTGAGACGATGGACGCCGCGCACGCGCTCCGGCGCCGCACTCGCGGCGGTCGCGCTCTTCGTGCTGATGACGTTCGGCATGAAGCACGTGGTGCGCGAGCGCGTCGTTGCGTCGATCACGCCGGGTCTGCGCGGTGAGTTGGTGGACGTCGTCCTGAGTCCGCAGGCAGGCAACCCGCTGTGCTGGACGGCGCTCGCGATCGAGAAGGACGAGAAGGCGGGCGAGTACGCACTGGCGCGCGGCTCGGTGTCGCTGTCGTCGATGGCTCGATGCGGGATGAAGGCGCCGCAGCAGGCCGAGTGGGGCGAGACGCTGCGTCAGTCACTCGTCACCTTGCGCGCGCTCGACCGCAATGACTGCCGAGTGGCGGCATGGTTGCAGTTTGGCCGAGCGCCAGTGTTGAGCGCAGACGTCATCGCCGACTATCGATTCGGTGGCGTATCGCGCGGCAACTTCTCGGAGATGGATCTGACGCCGAGCGGTACGGCGCCTTCATGTCCCGAACATCTCACCAACTGGAGTAAGCCTCGGGCGGATCTGCTGAGGTGACTACGCTTGCACAGGCAACGTGAAATAGAAGCTGCTGCCCGCGCCAACCGTGCTCTCCACCCAGATCCGTCCCTCGTGCGCCTCGACGATCCCCTTCGCGATCGCGAGGCCCAGGCCGATCCCGCGACGATCCGCTCCGGTCGCTTGCCAGAACTGCCCGAACACGTGCGGTAGCTGCTCGGCAGGAATGCCCGGGCCCGTGTCCGTCACGCCCATGTGCACGTCGCTCCCACGCTGCCTGCCCGACAGGCTGATCCTCCCGCCCTTCGGCGTGAACTTGATCGCATTGCCGATGAGGTTCGAGAACACCTGATGAATGCGCTGCGCATCCGCCTTCACCATCGGGAGCTCGCCGGATGGTTCGAGCGCGAGCTCGAGACCGCGTGCGGTGGCGAGCGAGCGAAGCATCTCCACCGCCTCGTTGAGCAGCGCCACGGCACGCACGGCGCGCGGCTCGACGGCCAGACGTCCATTCTCGATGCGCTTGACGTCGAGCAGGTCCTGGATGAGATGGTTCATCTGCTTCCCGGCACGGCGAACCATCTTCACCTGGCGACTCTTTCGCTCGTCGGTCGCCAGCACTTCCTCCAGCAGCTCCGACGCCATGAGAATGGTGTTGAGCGGATTGCGCAGGTCATGTGCGACGATGCCGAGCATCTGGTCGCGCGCGCGGGTCGCCAGCTCCGCCTCGTGATAGAGACGCGCATTCTCCACCGCCAGCGCTGCTCGCCGCGCGAGCTCCTCGGCAAGCGCGAGATCGTCCTCGTCGAAGTGACGGTTCGACTCGGCCGCATAGAGGACGAGCACCCCGACTGTCTTTCCAGACACCTTGAGCGGCACGGATATCAGGCTGCACGCGTGCAGCCGCATGATGAGCTGGCGATGCTCGTCGTCGAGCGCCGCACTCTCGGTCATCTCGTCCGTCAGCTCGGAGATCAGCAGCGACTCGCCGTTCGCGAGCGCGCGTTGCAGGTGCGGCGACATCGGCGCACCGGCGCGCACCCACCGCCGCACTTCCCAGAGCAGGTTCTCCTTGGCCGGATCGACGTGCGCCACGGCGACGCGCTCGATCTCACCGTCGGCACCAACGAGGTCGACGGTGCAGTAGTCGGCGAGCACCGGCACCGCGAGACGCGTGAGCCGAGAGAGCGTGGTCTGATAATCGAACGACGTGCCGAGCAGGCGGCTTGCGTCGGCGAGCAGGGCGGCGCGGCGCTCGGCGCCCTCCGCGGCGGTGCGCGCCGCTTGCTCGACGATCAACCGGCGCGCGACCACCTCAGCCGCCCTCTGCTCCGTGATGTCGTGCCCGGCGCCGATGATCATCGTCGGCTTGCCCGTGGTGTCCTTCACCACTCGGCCCTGCGAGCGCACGTGACGGATGTCGCCCGGACCGCGCACGACGCGATGATCGACGCTGAAGTCCGTGCCATGAATGACGGCGTCGTCGATCGTCGTGCGCAACAGCGCCGCATCGTCGGGATGGATGCGCGAGAGGATGATGCCCGTCGTCAGCGGTGTGTCCAACGCGAAGCCGTAGATGCGGTACATCTCGTCGGAGCCCGTGAGCTCGTTCGTCTCGATGTCCCAATCCCAGCTTCCGAGTTGCGCGATGGCCTGCGCGTGCGCGAGCTGCCTGCCGCGTTTCCGCAGTTGCTCCTCTGCGTTCTTTCGCTCGGTGATGTCGTGCACCGTCGCCACGCGCGCCGGCCGCCCTTTGTGCGACGTCGGTCGCGAGGTGATCTCGGCAATGAACGGGGTGCCGTCCTTGCGCCTGCCGGTGATCTCGTAGCGTGCGTCCGATCCCGTGCGCATGTGCTCGACCACCAGCGCGCGCGACGCCGGATCGGGAATCACTTCGACGAGATTCCGGCCGATCAGGTCCTCGAGCTCGTAGCCGAAGATTCGCGCGATGGCGGGATTCGCCTCGAGCATCACGCCGTTGTCATGGACGAGCACGCCCTCGAACGCCGCCTCCGTGAGGCGGCGGAATCGCTCCTCGTTCTGTCGGACCTGCTCTTCGGCCCCCTTGCGATAGAGCGCAGCGCCGAGCGTCGCCGACGCCGCCTGCAGCGCCTCGAGCACGTTGGGCGACCACTCACGCTCGGCCAGCGAATCGGCGAGACCGAGATAGCCCCACCACTTCGTGCCGACGAACACGGGCACCGCCGCGAAGGAGCGTACGCCCATGCGCGCAAAAAATTCCTTCTCCTGCGGCGGCAGCTCGCTGCTCGGGCCATGCACGACGTCGCCGTGCTCGAGCAGCCGCCACCGCGCGATCCCTGTCTTCTCCACCTCGGCGTCGCGCGACGCGTCGTCGCACACGCGCGGCATGAGCCCCGCGGCCGCCCACTCGTTCCGCATGCGCCGCCGCATCGTGCCCAGCTCGTCGCGATAGCCCTCGTACAGGTAGACGCGGCTGACCTCCGCCGCGACGCCCAACCGGGCGATCAGCTCGCGGACGTCGCGATCGAAATCCGATGGCGCGAGAAAGCGCGAAGCGGCATAGCACACGGCCGCGAGCACCGCGTCACGACGGCGCAACGTCGCCTCGAGTCCCCTGAGGACCGTGGCATCCCTGGTGGCCTGCGCGTTGGCAAATACCTCTGCGGTGGTGAGCGCAGTGTGACCGACCACATCCATCGGCGGTTTCTCGCGGGGAGGGGCACGAGTGACCTGACTCCCTGAGTAGTAAACCGACGCAGGATGGGACGCCAGAGGTGCACGCGATGGTTGACGCTGCCCGCACTCCCTGATAACTCCACACATGCCCGCCGAGCTCCCCCTCACCGCTACAGCCGGCATCATGGCGCTTTCCGGCGACGAGCGGGTACGCGGCCTCGAGGCCACCATCCGCCGCCGGGACGCCGTGCTCGCTGCAGTCTCGTATGCGGCCACGCGATTCCTGCTCAACGCCGATTGGGAGAGGGACATCCGCGACGTCCTTGCGCGCCTCGGCACTGCCGTGGAGGCGAGCAGGGTGTACCTCTTCGAGGGCGTCCAGGACGGCGAAGGCGGCTTCCGTGTTCGCATGCGCAACGAATGGGTCGCCGACGACGTGAAGCCCCTTCCACGCCCGGCCGATACCGACGTCCTCGATCTCGCCGCACTCGGCCTCGGCCGTTGGAAGGCGCTCGAGCGCGGCGACGTCATCCAGGGTCCCGTCGACACGATGATACCGAGCGAGCGTGAGTACTTCCTGCGACTGGGAATGCGCTCGATCGCGTCCGTGCCGGTGCTGGCGGCGAACAGCTGGTGGGGCTACCTGGGCTTCGCGGATGACGTCACCGATCGCGACTGGTCACCGAGCGTGCTCGAAGCACTACAGGCTGCCGCAGCTGCACTGGGCGCTGCCGTCTATCGCGGGCACTCCGAGCAACGACTCACCGAGAGCGAAGCGCGCTATCGACAACTCAGCGACGCCGCGTTCGAGGGCGTGTTCATTCACGACCAGGGCATCCTCCTCGAGAACAACGCGGCCATCGATCGCGTGTTCGGCTATGAGCCCGGCGCGCTCGTTGGCGCGCAGATTCTCGACCTGATCGCGACCGACGAGTCGCGCGAGGTCGTCATCCAGCGCATGCGGTCGAAGTCACTCGAGCGCTATGAGGTCGTCGTCAAGCGCAAGGACGGCACGCTCCTCACCGCCGAGATCACGGGCCGCGACACGATGTACAAGGGCCGGCCAGCGCGTGTGACCACCGTGCACGACGTCACCGACTACAAGGCGACGGAAGCGATGATCCGGCGACGTGAGCGCCAGCTCGCCGAAGCCCAGACGATCGCGCGCCTCGGAAGCTGGGACTGGACCATCGCCACCAACGATCTCCGCGGCTCCGACGAGCTCTATCGCATCTACGGCTTCGAGCCGAACACCGTCATCGCGCCGGGACAGATTCTCGAGCGCGTGCATCCCGACGATGCGGAGCGCGTGCGCGCGGCGATCGCAGGCGCGGTGATCGACGGCACGTCGTTCAGTCTCCAGCACCGCATCGTCCGCCCGGGCAACGACATCCGTCATTTTCACGTCGAAGGACGCGTCGTCTTCGGCGAGACGGGCACGCCGGAGCGCATCCTCGGCACCGGCCAGGACATCACGGAGCGATACATAGCGGAACTGGTCGCGCGTCGTCTCGACGAGGCGCACGCCGCGCGCGTCGCGGCGGAAACCGCCGAGCGCCGAGCGGCCTTCCTCGCCGAGGCGAGCCGCGTGCTCGGCAGCTCGTTCGACTATCAGACGACGCTCAGGACGCTCACCCGCCTCGTCGTTCCCGCGCTGGCCGATTATTGCACCGTGGACCTGCTCTCGCGCGAGGGAGCGTTCCAGCGCGTGGGCGTGGCGCACGTCAATCCGGAGAAGGAACAGCTGCTCTGGGACATCACGAAGTGGTTCCGTCCGGGTACGCCGATCGTCGCGCATCTCAAGCGTGCGCTCGACGACGGCGAGACGACGTACGTCGCCGAGATCACCGATGCGCTGCTCGCCGAAGCCAGGATCGACGAAGAACATGGAAGGATCCTCCATGAGATCATGCCACGCTCCATCGTCGCGGTGCCGCTCAGCGTGTCGGGCAAGAACGTCGGCGTGTTGAGCGTCTACATGTCGGAGTCGAAGCGCCGCTTCACGACGCAGGACGTCGCGCACATCGAGGAGCTGGGTCAGCGTGCCGCGCTCGCCGTGGAAAACGCGCGACTCTTCCGCGAAGCCGAAGAGGCCACCGGTGCTCGCGACCAGATGCTCGGCGTCGTCGCGCACGACCTGCGCAATCCGCTGCACACGATCCTCATGGCCACGGCGCTGCTCGATGAGGGGCTCGAGCCCGGCGCGATGCCGCAGCGGCAGGTCGCGATGGTGAACCGCGCCGGCGAGCGGATGAACCGGCTCATCCAGGACCTGCTCGACGTGCAGCGCATGGACAGCGGACGCCTCGAGATCGAGCGGCAACCAGTCAACGCACGCGCACTGCTCGTCGACGCGCACGAGATGTTGCGTCCACTCGCCGAGAAGGAACTGCTGTCGCTCACGCTTGCCGTTCCGCCGATGCTACCGACGATCTCCGCCGATGCGCATCGCCTGCACCAGGTGCTGGGAAACCTGGTGGGCAATGCCATCAAGTTCACGCCGAAGCACGGCAGCATCCTGCTGAAGGGCGAAGCGTTGCCCGGCGAAGTGCGCTTCGAGGTATCGGACACTGGTCCCGGTATCGCCGCTGATCAGCTGCCGCACGTCTTCGGGCAATTCTGGCAGGCGAGCCGCACGGACCGTCGAGGCATCGGCCTCGGGCTCGCCATTGCGAAGGCCATCGTGGAGTCGCACGACGGACGCATCTGGGTGGAGAGTGTGCTCGGCCAGGGCAGCAGCTTCTTCTTCACATTGCCTACATCCAGAACGTCCACCGCCCAGTGACGATCACATAGATCGACAACGCGAGGTTCGTCACCGCGTGCACGAGAATCAGGTCACCGAGTGAGCGCGTGCGCTTCATCCACCAGTTGTAGATGATGCCGCAGAGCAGTCCTACCTCCCAGAACGATCCGTGCTCCAGTGCGAAGAGCACTGCCGTCGACCAGAAGGCGAACGGCGTGTACTGGCCGAGCGGGATCTTGCTGAAGTTCGTGTCCTGAAGCCATCGCGGTAGCCAGCCTCGCCAGAACAGCTCCTCGAGCACCGGTACCAGCAGTGCTGCGCGCGCTGTTCGCAACACCAGCATCAGCGGCGTCAGCTCGCTCGGCGGAATCGACGTCTTCAGCTGTCCGACGATTGAATTCTGGAAGAGGAAGCTGCTGCGCCATCCCGGAAACAGCGCGTCCGGGGCGACCCACATCGCACAGACGGCGAGCCCCAACCCAATGCTCGCGAGCCAGTGCGGCGCGCTGCGCGGAAGAACGTGCCGCGAGAAAAAAAGGATCGACGCCAACAGCACGCCGTCGCGCAGCATCTCCTTCGCCGGATTGGCGATGGGCAGCGACTTGTCGACGGCGAGCCACAGCGCGAACACCGCGAAAGGACCGACCCACGCCAGCGTGCTGGCGGACGGCGATTGGGTGGCGTCAGTCGGTTGCGTCATTCGGTCGTGTCGAGGCGGGCGATGCAGTGCGAGATGGCCTCGCCGAGCGCGACCACGTGTGGCTGTTCGAACATGCTGTCATGCGTGCCGGGAACTTCGATGACGTCCACGCCTCCGCCAGCAACCTCACCCCAGCCGCCGAGCGGATCGGAATGGATGCGTGGCGAGCTATTGCGCGCGCGGAAGAGCGTCACGCGACCTGAATACGGCTTCACCTCGTAGTTCAGCAGCGTCGCGGACGGCGTCGAGCCCGCGCTGCCCGACATCCTCGTGATTCGCTTGAGCGACGACGACACGCGATTCGTCATGGCCGGAATGTGCGCCCGCCAGCTCCGCTTGAGCTTCGGGCCGGGGTGGTCGAACAGCCCGAGAAAGACGACGCGATCTCCCGCGGCGACGCACAGTTGCGCCATCTCGAACGCCACGGCGGCGCCGAGCGCGTGACCGGCGAACAGGTACGGCCCCTTCGGAAAGAGCCGGCGCACCGACTCCACGTACTGCTCGGCCATCTCCTCCACGCTCGTCGATGCGCTCTCGCTTCCCTGTAGCGAATACAGTGGCTGATCGTCGCGCAGTGCGTCACCGATGAAGGTGAAGCTGAGCGCATCGTCACCGCCATGCACGCAGAAGAGCGGAGGCCGCGTGCCGGTGGTCTTGATCGGGACGAGCGACAGCCACGGGAACGCCCACTTTGCGCTGCGCATCTGCCTTGCCAGATGGCGCGGCGTGGGCGCCTCGATCAGCGAGGCGATCGGTAGCTGATGCCCGAACTCCTTCTCGATCAGCGTGAACAGCCGAGCCGCGCGCATGGAATCACCGCCGAGCTGGCAAAAGTGCGAGTTGCCGTTGATCTCGGCGCCGGGAAACACGTTGCGCCAGATCTCCACCATGCGCTGCTCGAGCAGGTTGCGCGGAAGATAGCCCCCGATCGCTGACCTGGAGCTCGTCGACTCGTCCTGCCCGCTGGGATACGCCGGGAGTTCGCACAACTGAAGACCCGGCTGCGCCGCAACGCGATCGAGCACCTCGAGGAATCGCGTCTGCAGCGACGTCACCGCAGTCGTATCGAGCACTGTCGTCTTGTGGTCCACCAGCACGTCGACGCGCCCATCGACCTCCTCGAGCACGAGCGCGAGGTCGAAATTGGCGGTGCCATTCGGAACGTCACGGTAGCGAACGTCCACTCCCGGCAGGTCGAGATGCAGGCCGGGCATCTCCTGCATGGCGAAGAGGCAGCGCGTGATGCGCGACGACGCCAATTCCGGCAGGCTCGCGATGACGTGGAAGGGAACATCCTGGTTCGCCGCCGCCTCGCGCACCCCTGCCGTGACACGGGCAACAAGCTCGCGAAAGGTTGGATTGCCGCCCAAGTCGAGCCGCAGCGGAACGATGTTGTTGAAGTATCCGATCGCGCCGCGCGCTTCCGCGCAATGACGTCCACTCATCGGCGTGCAGACGACGAGGTCGTCCTGGCGCGTGTGCGCATGCAGCATCGCGGCGAAGGCGGCGAGCAGCAGCGAAAAAAGTGGTGCCGACTCGGCAACCGCGAGCTGTTGCAGCTCGACGACCCTGTCCGGGCCAATGACCGACTCGATGCGCGATCCGGCGTAGTCGGAGAACGTCTGCAGGGGTCGCG
This sequence comes from Gemmatimonadaceae bacterium, assembly GCA_039915865.1. Classification (GTDB taxonomy): domain Bacteria; phylum Gemmatimonadota; class Gemmatimonadetes; order Gemmatimonadales; family Gemmatimonadaceae; genus AG11. The sequence continues at coordinate 10,658 of JBDSML010000188.1, forward strand.
CAGATGGAAGTTCGAGCGTCGCAGCAGGAAGCGCGAACCGGTTTTGCCAGAAGGCGAGTTGTGCCGGCGGGATCTCGCGTGCGACCGGCGCGCCGAGAGCGGGCTCGCCGTCGAACGGCGGACGATTCGCCATGATGTTCCTGAACGCAATGGCGACGTCGGTCATGAACACGCCCACCGACCAGCGATCCGCGACGAGGTGGTGGAACTGCACGAGCAGCGTGTGCGATTCCGCCGAGCGCTCGAGGAGCACGGCTCGCCATCCTGCGCCGTTGCGGACATCGATCGGCCTTGCCGCTTCGGTCTTCAGCGCAGCGTCGAGCCTCGCGTCCCCGCCGTCATTTCGGGGGCAGGTGAAGGAGCGCACCACCAGCGACGGCGGCATGACGGACTCGAAGCTGGGGCGCCCATTGTCGACGGCGACACGCGTGTGCAATGCCTGATGTCGCTCGGCGACGGCCGCGATCGACTCGACGAAATGCTGGACGTCGAGCGGCCCTTCGAGCTGATAGGCGAGCGCGAAGACGTGCATCCCGCTCGCACCGAGTCGATTCTCGAGCTCCCAGAGATGCGCCTGCGCCGGGCTCAAGCCGCCGGTCATTGCTTCATCCAGATGACGGCGAAGTTGACCGTACCCGGAGCAGCACGTCCCGCATTGCGCAATCCGGTCGCCTCGCCGCAGGGCACGCCGCGCGGCCAGTCCTTCCGCAGCGATTCGGTGAGATCGCCACCAGCACCGTACAGCTCGACCGCCTCGATGTTGTCGACGGGCACCGCATCGAGCGCCCAGCCGGGCCGGGGCAGTCCATTGACGAACACGCATGTCGCGCTGCCGATCTTGAGTCCGCGCTTGACGAACGACGGCGTGCTGCGGAGCGCATCACTGAGCAGGTCCGCCTCGAACTTCCTGAGGTCAGCGCCGGACACGACAGCGGAGTTCATCGCATGCCATACGACGCGCTTGTCGAATTCCGTCCACAGTTCGTCAGTGCCAGGACGCACGGCCATCTCACTCGAATCGAGCAGCGCGGACGTCTCGACCGAGCGATCGTCGGGCACGTCGATCGTGATCACCTGCATCGCGTAGCCGGGTCGGGCGATGCGAAGGAAATACGTGCCCGGCTTCTTCACTGGGGCGAAGAACTGTCCAGCGGAGTCGGTCGTCTCGGTGCGTCCGGCTCCGACGACGAGAACCGTCGCACCGGCGAGTGGGCGAAGGTCGTGCGCCGCGCCGACGACGCCATGGATGGCCATGGCGTTGGCGCGTACGCGTGTCGTATCGAGCAGCTGTGCGCGCGGAACGAGCGTGAGTGTGACGGCCGTGTCCCGATCGGCGACGACGAAATCCCGCGCCAGCTCGGCGAAACCGATCCGGCGTACGGTCATTCGATAGTTGCCCGACGGTACGGACGCGAGTTCGAAGGCGCCGAATTGATCCGTTCTGGCGAATCGTTGGGCCGAGCCTGTTCGCAGGTCGACGACGGCGCCGGCGAGCGGCTCGTCGGTGACGGAGCCACGCACCATGCCGCTCACCGTGTACGTCCCGGACTGCGCCGCGGCAGATGCGGTTGCGCCAAGCAACACCGCAGCGACGGCGAGCAACCAGATAGCGACGACAGACGCAGAGCGAACGCGCATCGTTGGGCGGGGCAACGGGGCGGGCGCCTTTTTGAGGCGGGAGATGCGAATATGCTGCTGCAGTGGAACTCGGGCCAGTGGGACGAGACGCTTATCGATACAGCCTTTTCAACAGCGCAATCTGTCCCGAGTGATACGCGTCATGCTGCGCCAGTCCATGCAGCATCTCGCGGTGCGTGACGCCAGTGCCGAGCGGCGCGTCGCGCTGTCCGCCCACGCGCTCGTCGAGCTGGCCTTCGCGCATCGCGCGAACCGCCGCGCTGAGTTCCGCGTGCGCCGACTCCAACCCATCCACTGCGGCACGCCACGCTGCTTCAGACGTGCTGCCCACCGGCGGCCAATCGCCTTCCTTCGGCTCGCCTGGATTCCCCTCGCGCAAGCGCCGCGCGACCTCGTTCGTCCACGCGCGCATGTGCAACACGAGCTGCCAGATCGAATGCGCGCCGCCGTCGGGATGGCGCGTCGCCTCGTTGAGGGTGACGTCCGCGAGAATCGCCGCGCGCGACGATCCGTGCCACGGCTCTCCGTCGTGGGCCTGCTTCAGTTCCTTCAATAGTTGTTGGCGCTCGCTCATCTCATGGCGCCCTCCAGCGCGCCCCATCCAGCGAGATCAGCCGGTCCGCTTCAGGCGGACCCCAGCTGCCGGCGGGATACGTCGGCATCGGGTTGGCCGAGTGCTGCTCCCAGTACTTGAGCAGCGGGTCGATGATCTTCCAGGCCGCCTCCACCTCGTCGCTGCGCGTGAACAGCGTCATCTCACCGATCATCACGTCGAGCAACAGCGTCTCGTACGCCGGCGCCGCCGTTTCGCCGAACGCCTCGGCGTAGGAGAAATCCATGTCCACGGGCGACACCTCGAGGTGCTGCGTGAGTGCCACCGCCGCGCCCGGCACCTTCACCTCGAAGTTCAACGACACCCCTTCGTTTGGCTGCACCCGCATGACGAGCACGTTGGGCTGAAGCTCGCGATGACCGCCTTCGCCACCGAACATCAGATGCGGTGGTGACTGGAACTGCACAGCGATCTCCGAGTATCGCTTGGCCATCCGCTTGCCACTGCGGATGTAGAAGGGCACACCCTTCCACCGCCAGTTGTCGATATGGAAGCGGGCCGCCGCGTACGTCGGCGTCTGCGAATCGGGAGCGACGTCCGGCTCCTGACGATATCCCGACACGAGATTGCCCTTCGACACGCCGGCCGAGTACTGCGCGCGCACCGCGCTGGTCGGAATCGTCTCGGGAGTGAGCCACCGAATGGACTTGAGCACCTTCACCTTCTCGTCGCGCACGGCGTCTGCCGTCATGCTCGGCGGTGGCTCCATGGCCGTGAGCGCGAGCAACTGCATGAGGTGGTTCTGGAACATGTCGCGCACGACGCCTGCTTCCTCGTAGTACTTCCCGCGGAGCTCGACTCCCACCGACTCTGCCGCCGTGATCTGCACGTGCGAGATCCAGCGGCGGTTCCAGAGCGGCTCGAAGATCGAGTTCGCGAAGCGCAGCACGAGGATGTTCTGCACCGTCTCCTTCCCCAGGAAGTGATCGATGCGATACACCTGGTGCTCGGCGAACAGCGAGAGCACCAGGGCATTGAGGTCGCAGGCCGTCTCGAGGCTGTGTCCGAACGGCTTCTCGACGACGACGCGCGCCCATGGACGCCCCTGCGGATCGTCGTGTCGCGGCACGAGTCCACTGCTCGCGAGGTGGCGGACGATGGGCTCGAAGACGCTCGGCGGTACCGCGAGGTAGAAGAAGCGATTGCGCTCCTCTTCCGCGCGCGCCGTCTCGATCTCGGCGAGGCGCGTCTTGATGTCGGCGTACGAGGATTCGTCCGTCGCTTCGCCGCCCGAGTAGAAGATTCGCTGCGCGAGCCAGTTCCACACCTCTTCGTCCACGGACTTCACTTCCTCGGACTCGGAAAGCGCCGCGCGCATCTTCTCGCGGAAGGTCTGGTCCGTGTCCGATGCATCGCGACCGACGCCGAGCACGGCGAACGACGGCGAGAGGAGATGCTCGGCGGCGAGGGAATAGAGGGCGGGGAAGAG
>JBDSML010000234.1:0-7953 GCA_039915865.1 Gemmatimonadaceae bacterium
CGACGTGCATCAGTCCTCGTTCACTCTGCGGTTGATCGCCGAGATCTGCTCCACCCACTCCCGGCGCTCGATGTGCTCCATGGCCATGATCTCCGCCTGCGGCCAATGGAAGTGATAGGCGACAAAGGCTACCTCCTCGTGCAGGTCGTCGAGGGGGTAGCCTAGAATCCCCCCGCGAGCACCGGCTCGGCGGAGAAGGTGTGCTGGCACTGCGGACAGCTCACCGTGCCGCGCCCGTCGTCGACGCGGTTGATCTCGTTGTAGAGTTGTTGGAGGTGCGCGAGATCCGCGGCGAACAACCCTTCGATCACGTTTGGCGTGATGGGGTCGACCGTGCCGAGGCGCGTGACCACGCGCGCGAGGAGAATGACGGCGAGATACGCCGGATTCTTCTGCACGCGCGGATCCTTGAGCGGAAGGATCTCGTCCGCCGCGGTGGCGAGACGCATCACGCCGTTGCGATGCAGCGTGCCCTCGCGGTCGAGGAAGCCCATCGGAAGCGTGAAGTCGTGCTCGGTCTGCAACATGGTGTGCTCCTGGCTCAGGCGCGGGCGATGCCTTCGTGGGACAGCTCGATCGTCTCGATGGCGACGTCGTTTCCTTCGGCGTTGAAGTCGGAGCCCTTCCACTTGGAAGGCCATGCGTTGACGAAGTTCCAGCGGACTCGTTCCTGCCCCTGGCGGTCGAGCAGCACGATCGAGCCGTTCTTGCGCTGCACGTTGCCGTTCACCGCATCGCGATGCCACTTGTAGAGCTCCGCATCGTCGGTGAGTCCCCACTTGAGCACGATGTTGGCGTGCTTCGTCATGCCGGGAAGCTTGCGCAGCGTCGTGTTCTCGCCGCCCTCGCGATGGTCGATCACGTCGATCGTCGAGTCGAAGCCGGTGACCTCGTGAAACGCCGCGCGCGTGATCCCGTCGATCTCGACGAGAAAGTTGAAATTGCCATACGGGTCGACGCGCTGTCCTGTCTGTGCCATGGATGTTCCTCGCGTGGTCGGCGGTCAGTGTGCGTGCGTCAGCCTTCGCTCACATCCTTGCCACCGGACCAGATGCCGATGCGCACGATGATGAACTCGGCGGGATAGGTCGGCCGCACGCCGATCTCGATGTGCAGCCTGCCGAGCGCCTGTTCGGCGAATGGGTTGAGCGTGTCGTCGATGCGGACGTAGAACGCTTCGTCCGCCGTGGTGCCGAACAGCGCGCCGTCGCGCCACGCCCGCGTGAGGAACTCGGTGATGGTGCGACGCAGCTTCTGCCAGAGCCCGAGGTTGTTCGGCTCGAACACCGCCCACCGGATGCCTTCGCCGATGGACTCCTCGAGATAGAGGAAGAGGCGTCGCACATTGACGTACTGCCAGTTGCGATCGGTCGCCGTCGTCCGCGCGCCCCACAACACCACTCGGCCGCCGTTGGTGAACACGCGCAGCACGTTGATGCCCTGGATATTGAGCTGGCCCTGCTCGACGTCGCTCATCGTCCGCTCGACACCCATCGCGCCGTTCACGAGCTCATTCGCCGGCGCCTTGTGCACGCCGCGCGTGTTGTCGGAGCGCGCGATGATGCCGCACACGTGACCCGAGGGCGGAACGAGAATGGGATCGCCCGCCGCTGCCGGCCGGACGCGCAGCCACGGGTAGTAGAGCGCCGCGTATCCACGCGTGGAATCGACGCCGCGTCGCTGCGTGTCCACGCCCGGTGCCAGACCCACCTCGAACGGTGGGAAGCCGGGCTCGGAGTCGAGCACCGCGAAGCGATCGCCGAGTTGCTCGCAGTGCGCAATCATCGCCTGCTGGACGTTGGCCGTCGTCACGCCGGCGATGCCGGTGAGGCAATCGGGAACGGCGAGCAGCGTGACGTCGTCGATGAGGCGGAGCGTGTCGATGGCGTCGATGAAGTCACCGTCGCCCATCGTCGCGAGAGTCTCGGGCGCTCCGGGCAGACCGAAGGAGTTCGCCGCGAAGGTGCCGGGCAGGCTGAGTGGAAGTGGAAATGTCGACGGCGGGTCGATGCGATCGATGATGATCAGACCGGCGGGATCGTCGTTGATGCGCGTGCGGTAGTAGTTCGGATGCACGAGCTCCATCGAGAGCGCGGTGTACGTCGTCGTCGACGGGCCCTGCAACACGGCGATGGTGAACTCCTGCGATTCCACCGTGACCGCGGGGTCGGCTGCACCCATCGTGAAGCCCGTCGTCATCGGCTGACGGAAGGTGACACGATACGTCGTGCTCGCGGGCGACAGGCGTTCCGCCTGCACCGAGTCGACGACGCCCGTGTAGCTCCCGCCCCCCGCCTGCGCCGTTGCGTCCACGGTGAGCACGGTGCCCGGCACGATGGCGTTGGCCGGCAACACGGGGATGCCAGGCCGAATGCGAATCGTGCGCGCGCCGGTGGGAACGTCCGCGAGACGCACCGCCTCTCCGCCCACCAACGCCACGCTCGGTGTCGTGGCAACCGTGAGCTTGTCGGCGGAGACGCGGACGATGTCGAGCGTCTCGGGGACCGTCGCAATCCGTATCTGGTCCGACGGACGAAACTCGGCGCCTTGTCCCGCGTTGAGTGTGATCTCACGCCCGAGTGCCGCGTTCACCACCGCGCCGGCGATGGGACGGAACACCGTGCTCGAGATGGGAAGGAGGTGCGCGATGGTGGTGTTGATCGTGATGCCGCTCACGCCCGGCGCACGCGCGCGCGCTTCGAGCACGCGGCTCGAGGCGACACCGGAGCGATCACGGAAGCGAAAGCGATCGTAGGTGCCGTTGCTCGCGCGAACGACATAACAGACTTGCCCGCCATTCTCGAAGAAGCCGCGCACGGCGTACCAGAGGAAGAATCCGGGGCGCGGCTCGTCGCCGAAGAGCTGCGTGAACTGTTGCCAGCTCGTGAGCTTGGTCGGCGTGTCGAGATCGCCGCGCGCCGCGATGCCGACGAACGCCGGCGTACTCGTGCCGACACCCTCGATCGGTGCGCCCGGTGCGAACTCGTCGATGTATACGCCGGGGAATGTCGTTTGAACCGCCATGATCACTCCTTGCTGAATCGTGCTGTTCGATGCGATGACAGCGGAACGAGCCGTTACGGAAAGCTGAGGTCGTACTCACCCGTCTCCGTCGGAACGTCGACGAGCCGATTGAGTTGGCCGAGCCCAGTCGCGCCGGTGCGAAGGCGGTACTGCGCGGCGCGGAGTTGATTGAACTGGAAGTGTCCGAGTCCGTCGGTGACGGCGCGGCGGACGAGCACACCCGTGAGCGTTTCGAGTCGCACCCATGCGCCGACCACTGGCGACGGTGAGCCATTGGGCAGGGGTGTGCCGGCGTCCACGACCTGTCCGCCGATGTGCAGCCACTGTTCTTCCGTCTGCGCGATGGCATCGATGCGGTAGCCCGCCGACACCGTCGTCACCATCGGTCCCGACAGCTCACGCACGAGCGCGATGGGCAGCGTCACGGCCAGGTGCACGACGGGCCGCCAGCGTGCATCCGTTCCCATCGAGGACCAGAACTCAGCGAGCTTGAGATAGCTCTCCACCGTCATCACGACCGTCGGAAACCAGTCGTCGCGAAACGGCGCTGGCCAGAGCGCGAGCACTGGATCGGCGGGGAGGTACGTGCGCGATGGATTCAGCGAGCCCTGGAGCGTGAGCACACTGACCGTCTCATACAGCAGCGCGTGCTCGTCGACCGTCGGCTCGACCCCCGGTCCCGGTTGCGCCGGACTCCATGCGCTGATGAGATAGTGGCAGGTCATGCGCTCTGGCGCCTGCTGCGTGAACAGCACGCCGGCGTCGAGGATGTCGAGGCGCTCGTTGGAGCGAAGCTTCCGGTTGTCGCGGATCTCGACGAGGAAGACGTTGAGCGCCATCGTGTTCATGTTCACGACGTCCGTGCGGAACACGGCGTCTGGCGGCTGGAAGCGCACTTGCGCCGTGGACGTCAGCGCGGCGATCTGCGACACCAGCACGTCGCGGATGAGGTTGTCGAGCTGCGCGAGCATCAGCGCGCCCCGGTGGTGGCCGCCGAGCGAATGGCGTCGACGAGACCATCGGGTGAGACGTCGACGAGCGGGACGCAGTTCGGACGGAGCTCGTAGAGGGATGTCGAGCCGCCGTCGTTACTGATGGCCAACAGCTTGAGGCGGGGGCGTTGATAGAGGATGGACGCGAGGTCGCCCGTGGTCTCGGCGGTACGGAGTCCGACGATCACGACGTCGGCGCGGGCGTCGTCGAGGGCCGCGACGATGGGCTCGCGCGTCGCGATGGTGCCGACAATGGACATGTCGGACTGGTCGGCGACGACCGACTCGATGATCTCACGCAACATCCTTGGCACTTCAGCGAGAAGTATCCTGATTCCTTCCACGCATGGCTCCGCACTTGGACGCGCGAATTCTGTGGAAAGCGCAGCTACGGCGACATGAATCGTGGGACTCAGTTTGGGTTCAGGCGAGGGACTAGATCGCGCACGCGTTCACGACGCTTCGTATGTCGGCGTCATCGACCTGCCGGCACCGGCTCCTTCTTCTCTTCGCTGGGGCGAGCCAGCGGCGGCAACGTTTTTGTCGGATTCTTCGGAGGCAATCCGTCTTTCGCGATGGATTTGGCCAGCTCGAGCAGCACCTCTGCATCGTATCCGAGGCTCGTGTCGAATCCCTTGCCTTCGGGACCGCGAGTGCGATTGGTGATGCTGTCCACGGCTGACAGGTCGAGCTGCCACGTCCAATCGCTGCCCACCGTGTGCGAGTCCTTGAGCTCGAATACTCGCAGCTCGGTAGAACCACCGGACAGTTCGGTGAGGGCACCAGTCAACTTCGTGACTTGAGCCTTTGCCTTGGTTGGCGAGTCTGCGGCTCCGCCCTTGACCTCTTCGACCGCAATGGGCCGATACTGTCCCGGACTCGTTTCCTGCATCACGACGGCATCTGCCTCGCCGACCAGCCGGAACACTTCGCCCTGGTACTGAATCAATCGCGCTGTCTCTCCAGGCCGGCCAGCGGCAACCTCGGCCGTTTTCCACTCAGCGATCGTCTTGAACCCCGCGATGCGTCGCGCCACCGCGAGCCTCGACACGATGCGTCCGCCCATCGTTCCGCCGAATTCAGCCTTGAGCTGAGTGCGCTGGATTGCTTCGCCGAGTGCACCCACGAGATCCTTGAGCTCTCCGCCAGACGCCGCCTTCTTCACGTTGGGATCGTCGAAGATCCCGAGCGCCGACAAGCGCGACTTCAACTTGTTGACCAACTCGGTGCGTGCGGCTTCGCGCAACGCTGGATCCTTGTACGTCTCCGCTTCGATCAACTCCGCGCGTGCCAGCTTCGCCTCGGCGTTGAGGAGGTCGAGCTTCGCCTTGGCGGTCGCCTGTTCGGACATGCCGAGTTCCGTCAGGTGCCTCACGAGGTCGACATCGGCTTTCACGCGCGCTTCCATCGATCGCCACGCTCCAGCGTCCCCGGCCTTGTTGCGCAGGGCAGCAAGACCCTTCTTCGCACTCTCGGGCAGCAGCTCGGCGAGCGCGTCGAGCACCGCGGTCGGCGTCGTGCCCTTGGCGTTCGACTTCGCGTTGTCGAGCAGCTTTGCGTGCTCCGGAGTCGGCTTCATGTTCGTGCCGCTTCCCGGTTTGGCTTCCGCAACTTCCACTGCCGCCTTTGCCGATGCCACGTTGCGCTCGACGACCTTGAACTTCGCCTTGAATTTCGGCCCCGCCGCCTTGCCGAGGCGATGCATCACGATCATGAGGATGATGTCGAATCCGACCTGGCCCACCTTCTTGGCGAACTTGTCGCCGGCAGCCTTGAGCTGGGCGGCCGTCGTGGCGTAGGCGCATTCATCGGACATCTGCGACCAGGCCATCGCGAATCCGATGATGTCTTCCAACGCGAATTGCGCCAGCAGTACCGCCGTGAGCGTTCCCGCGGCGATTTTCGTGATCCAGGTGGGATCCGGTGTCAGCCAGAGGCCGACATAGATGCCCATCATTACCAGCAGCGTGATCAGGAACGTCGGATCGGTGAACGCATTCTTCGCCGCATCAGCCGTCTCGCCGGGCCAGCTCTTCCACGAGAGCTTCAGCGCCATCATCACCTTCATCGTCGAGGTGATCTCCCTGAAGTCCACCGGCTGGTCCGACACGGAGTCGGGATCGAGCTTCGCCATTTCCACCAGGAGCTGACGATCCTTCTTCGACAGCTTCTGCCACGCTGGATCGTACTTGAACTCCTTGTTGAAGTCCTCGACCGTCTCCAGGCCGCCCTCCTTCTCCCCGTCATCCTTCTTCTGCTCCAGCGGCTCCGACGAGATGAACTTGCCGTATTCAGCGATGATCTTCTCGATCTTCTCCTGTGTCAGTTCTCCTGGCGGCTTGCCCTGGAGAATGCCCTCGATCCTGTCCTTGTTGAGCTCGAGGAACTTGGCAAACTTGGTCCACGGCTCGCCCTTTCCGCCGAATTGCGGATCCTCGACCATGTCGCGAAGCACCTGAAAGAGCCGAAGCTGCTCGAGTGCAGGAGTGTCGTCTTTCTGTGTGCCGCCCCTCATGGTCTCGACGAGCTCCTTCCACACCCTCTTCTCCGCTTCAGTGAGTTCGCGAGGTGTGTCCGGCGACGGCTTCGCAGCGCTGACCCCGGTCTCGATCGTCGCCGCCGCGGGATCGCTCATGCCGCCCGACAGCTTGCTCGCACCCGTCGTGGCAGGGTTGCCCGCGATGACGCGCGCCTTGTACGACTCGACGCCGTCGAACGTGATGCTCCTGGGAATCGTATAGGTGAATTTTCCGGGGACCGGTTCGGGTGTACCGCCTTCCGCGAACAAGACGAGTCGCCCCTCGACACGCCGGCCGATGTACGTGCCGGGCGGCATCACCGCATCCTTGAAGCGTATGGTGCCGGACTTCGTGGTGTCGTCCTCGAGCTCGAACACGACGACGCCAATGTCCTTGAAGATCGTCGCGCGCAGGACCTTCTTCGGTTTCGGATCCTTCTCCTTCGGCTGCGCCTGCGGTGCCGCAATGCCGGTCGACGCCTGCTGCGCCACGTGCGCGAGCTCGTGCCCGAGGAGCGTCCGCCCTGCGGCTGATTCGGGCGTGAAGCGACCACGCGAGAAGAAGATGTCGTGCCCCACCGCCAGCGCGTTTGCATCGAATGAATCGGCGGTGTCCGCGGCGTCGGTATTGGCGTGAAGACGCACCGCGCCGAGCGACGCACCGAGCACCCGCTCGGCGCCGGCTCGAAGCGATGGCGGGAGCGACAGCTCGCCGGGCTCGCTGGAGCCAGCGCTCAGCCGCTCGGAAGCGACATCTGCACCCTCTGTCTGCCAGGTAGATACCAGCCGATCTGCTACCCGATCGGCGTCGCGCTCCGCCGACGCATCCTGCTCTCCTGGCTGACCGACGAGCGACGTGACGGCCCTGTTGCCTGCGCTTCGCTGCAAGCCAAGTACGGACGCCAAGGCGCTCGCTCCGCCTTGAGGCGGCGCGGCATCACGCTCGCGGCGACGAGTGTCATCGCGCGATGGTGCCTTCGTCTTGACGCCCGCGCTCTTCGCATCACCAGGCATGGCGATCAGCGTTCCGCGAGAGGTCCCAGATCGGCCGCGGTCAGTTCCTTTCCGATCTTCTGATACTCGCGACGGGCAGCAGCCACGAGGTCCGTCATGCCGACCTTGCCGCCATGGTGCGCGGCGGAAAACGCCGCGGCCAACGCCATGTTCCGGATGTTGCCACCGCTCAGCGGGAAGCGCGCAGAGAGCAGAGTGAAATCCACGTCCGCCTCCATCGGAACGCTATCCGGCCACACCGAACGCCAAATGCGCTCCCGACTCGCCTGGTCCGGCAGCGGAAAATGCACGAGAAACGCCAAGCGACGAATGAACGCCGCGTCGAGGTTCGCCCGCAGGTTCGTCGCCAAAATCGCGATACCGCTGAACTGCTCCATCTTCTGGAGCAGGTAGCTCACCTCGATG
>JBDSML010000249.1:0-2998 GCA_039915865.1 Gemmatimonadaceae bacterium
GACGAGCTGTTCGGCGCGCTCGTGGAGAGCAAGATCGTCGAACCGACCTTCGTCATCGACTATCCGGTCGAACTGTCGCCGCTCGCCAAGCCCAAGCGTGGCAACCCCGCGCTCACCGAGCGGTTCGAGCTGTTTGCGCGCGGCAAGGAACTGGCGAACGCCTTCAGTGAGCTCAACGACCCCATCGACCAGCGCCAGCGGTTCGAAGCGCAGGCCGTGCTTCGCGACGCGGGTGATCTCGAGGCCAGCGGGGTGGACGAGGACTACCTGCGGGCGATGGAATACGGCATGCCACCAATGGGTGGGGTTGGCATCGGCATCGACCGGCTGTTCATGTACCTCACGAATACGCAGAACATCCGCGACGCCATCCTCTTTCCAACGATGCGGCCCGAATGAGCAAGCTCGAGATGGCCATCGCGTGGCGTTATCTGCGCAGCCGGCGCGGCTCGAAGCTGTTGTCGCTGATCAGCGTGATCGCGATCGGCGGTGTCGTCATCGGCGTGAGCGCGCTCATCGTCATCATGGGTGTGATGACGGGGCTGCAGAACGACCTGCGTGACAAGATCCTCATCGGCAGCCCCGACGTTCGCGTGTTGGCGTACGGCTCGGATATGGTCATCAAGGACTGGGAACCAGTGCTCGCGAAGGTGCTCGCCGAGCCCGGTGTGGAAGCGGCGGCGCCGTTCGTGTTGACGAAGGCACTCGTCGGCGCGGGGCACAAGTACAACGATGGCGCCTACGTGATGGGCATCATCCCCGAGGGCGAAGGTGGTCCTCCGGTGACGACCATTCGTTCCTATCGCACGTCGGGCGACTTCCGCTTTCACACGCTGGATGGGAAGAAGCTCGGCGCCGTCATCGGCTCGCGATTGGCGAACAAGTTGAATGTCTACCCGGGCGTGGACTCGATCACGCTCACGACCGTGGGCTCCGCCGTCAGTCCCGTCACCGGGACGCCGATTCCCCGCGAACGGCGACTCGAGGTGACGGGTGTGTTCGACACCGGGATGTACGAGTACGACAACGGCTACATCTTCGTCTCGCTTCCGGTGGCGCAGGAGCTCGCGGACATGGGCGGCGACATCACGGGTCTCGAAGTGCGGACGAAGGACCGCTTCGTGGCACCCGACGTCGCGCAGAACATCGCCAGGAAGCTTGGCTATCCGTATCGCACGGAGGATTGGCAGGCGCAGAACTCGTCGCTCTTCTCGGCACTGCGCCTCGAGAAGCTCGGCATGACGCTGATCCTGCTGCTGATCATCCTCGTCGCAGCCTTCAACATCGTTGGCACGCTGACGATGGTGGTCGCCGACAAGACGAAGGAGATCGGGATCCTGCGCGCGATGGGAATGCCGGCCGCCTCGATCCGCCGGATCTTCCTCGTCCAGGGGACACTGATCGGCGTGGTGGGAACCACACTCGGGCTGATGTTGGGCCTGGCGACCGCCTTCGCGCTGGACAGCTACAAGCTGATCAAGCTGGATCCGCAGGTGTATTTCATCGATCACCTGCCGGTGGCGCGCACACCGCTCGACATCGGGGTGACGGTGGCGGCCAGCCTGCTCATCGCCGCGGTGGCGACCGTCTATCCGGCCATTCAGGCGTCGCGGTTGTTCCCCGTGGAGGCGATGCGCGAATGAGTGTGATCGAGGCGCAGGGGCTCACGAAGACCTATCTTGGCGGCGACGGAGAACCGATCACGGTGCTCGACGGCGTCGACATGACCGTCGAGCGCGGCGAGATGGTGGCGATCATTGGCGCGAGCGGGGCGGGCAAGAGCACGCTGTTGCATCTCCTCGGGGCGCTCGATCGTCCCACGGCTGGCGTGGTTCGTATCGCGGGACAGCCGCTGGACGGGCTGAACGACGACGCGATCTCCGCGTTGCGCAATCGGACGGTGGGGTTCGTATTTCAGTTCCATCACCTGCTTCGCGAGTTCACGGCGTTGGAGAACGTGATGATGCCTTTGCGGATTGGAGGAATGGAGGAGTCCGTGGCGAGGAAGCGCGCCATGACTCTGCTGGAGCGCGTGGGGTTGGGCGGTCGGACGACACATCGTCCCTCCGCATTGTCCGGCGGAGAGCAGCAGCGCACCGCCGTCGCGCGTGCCCTCGCCGCCGATCCGGCGGTGCTGCTGGCCGACGAGCCCTCGGGGAACCTGGACCACATGAACAGCGAGCGCCTGCACGACCTGTTCGGCGAGTTGGCGCGCGAGTTGGAGATTGCCATGGTCGTCGTCACGCACAACCGGTCGCTCGCGTCGCGGGCCGATCGCATCCTGCAGCTCGAGGATGCGAAGCTGTCCCAGATCGGCCTGCCCGAGGTGGTGGCCTGATGGTCTGCGACAGCTGCCATGAGCGCGATGCGATCGTGAACCTGACGACCATCGAGAACAACGTCGTCCGGCAGCTGCACCTGTGCGAGCAGTGCGCCGCCGAGCGAGGCGTCGAGACCTCGGTGGCCACGCCGAAGCATCCACTCGGCGAGTTTCTGCAGGCCGTCCAGCAGCAGAGCATGCCGGCGAGCGCCGACGCGGGAAAGTGCTCGTTCTGCGGACAGACGATGAAGGACTTTCGCGAGACCGGCCGCATGGGCTGTGCGCGCTGCTATTCGACGTTCGAGACGAGCATGCGTGAGCTGTTGCGGCGCGTACATGGGGGACCGCGGCACATTGGACGAACGTACCATGCGCCGAAGGAAGAGCTGTTCGAGAAGTCGGGCGCGCTGGGTGAGTTGCGCGAAAAGCTGCGTCGCGCCATCGAGCAGGAGCAGTTCGAGACCGCCGCGGAGCTCCGCGACCGCATCCGGGTGCTGGAATGACGCTCGATCTTTCTCTACTGCCCGATGGTGGCGTCCGGTGGCTCGACGCATCCGGGCAGCATTCGGACGTCGTCCTGTCGACGAGAGTTCGTCTGGCACGCAATGTGGATGGCTATGCGTTCGCGGGGCGGGCCCGAGACGGAGAGCGGCTCCGCGTGTTGGCGCAGGTGCGGGA
>JBDSML010000168.1:0-8273 GCA_039915865.1 Gemmatimonadaceae bacterium
AGACCGGCTTCCGCAAGGGCGACGGCGCAGAGCTGGCGCGCATCGAGTTCATGCCGGAGGGCAAGTAACATGGCCATCCAGCGCAATCGCTGCTTCCATTGCGACAAGGGCGTCGCGTTCGGCAACAGCGTCTCGCACGCCAACAACAAGACGCGCCGCACGTGGAAGCCCAACCTGCAGGTCGTTCGCACCCTGATCGACGGCAAGATCACGAAGGTGAAGGTCTGCACGCGATGCCTCAACGCGGGGAAGGTCCCGCGTGCGCCGCGTGGCGTGCAGGTGGCGTGACGGCGCTGCTCCGCCGGTCCAGCACGCAAAGGGGAGCTCTTGTGGGCTCCCTTTTTCACATCCCCGAGTAAACGCCTCGCCCATGCCTACCGCACTCATCACCGGCATCACAGGCCAGGATGGCTCTTACCTCGCCGAGTTCCTTCTCGCGAAGGGCTATCGCGTCGTTGGCGTCGTTCGCCGCAGCTCGACCACACCTTACGAGAGAATTGCACATCTCGTAGACCGGCTCGAGCTCGCGAGCGCCGACCTCCTCGACCAGACCTCGCTGACCGACGTCGTACACGACGTGCAACCCGACGAGATCTACAACCTCGCCGCGCAGAGCTTCGTGCAGGCGTCGTGGACGCAGCCCGTGCTCACGGGAGAGTTCACCGCTCTCGGTGTCACGCGCATGCTCGAGGCGATGAAGAAGGCGGCGCCCAAGGCGCGCTTCTATCAGGCCAGCTCGAGCGAGCAGTTCGGCAAGGTCGTCGAGACTCCGCAGCGCGAGTCGACGCCGTTCTATCCGCGCAGCCCGTACGGCGTGGCCAAGGTGTACGCGCACTGGATCACCCTCAACTACCGCGAAAGCTTCAACCTTTACGCGGTGTCGGGCATCCTGTTCAATCACGAGAGCCCGCGTCGCGGGCTCGAGTTCGTGACGCGGAAGGTCACGGACGGTGCCGCCCGCTGTAAGCTCGGCATTTCCAAGGACCTCAAGCTCGGCAACGTGGAAGCGCGACGCGACTGGGGCTTTGCCGGCGACTACGTCGACGCGATGTGGCGCATGCTGCAGCAGGACGATCCCGACGACTATGTGGTCGCTACGGGCGAAACCTGGTCGGTGCGCCAGCTCTGCCAGTTCGCCTTCGAAGCGGTGGATCTCGACTACAAGGACTTCGTGCATCACGACGCGAAGTTCGACCGGCCGGCTGAAGTCGACCTTCTGGTCGGGGACGCGACCAAGGCGAGGGAGAAGCTGGGCTGGGAGCCGACGGTGCGCTTCCGCGAGCTCGTGCAGATGATGGTCTCCGCCGACCTCGCACGACACGCCAAAGCGAAGTGACCACGCGCGCGCTCGTCACGGGTGGCAATGGCTTCGTCGCGCAGTGGGCGATCAAGGCCATGCTCGAGCGCGACTGGAGCGTCACTGCCGCAGGCGTCGGGCCGACCCACAACTCTGCGGTGCTCACGGACGACGAGCAGGCGCGAGTGTCGTGGAAACGCATGGACATCACCTCGCAGTCCGAGGTGGAAGACGTCGTCGATCTTGCGCGGCCCGACATGGTGCTCCACCTGGCGGGCATCAGCCATGTGCTGGACGCACTGTCCCAGCCGGGATACGCCTACGAGGTGAACACCGTCGGCGCCGTACGCCTGCTGGCCGAGGTGCGCAAGCATCGCGCGCAAGGCACGGCGGACCCCGTCGTCCTCGTCGTAGGGTCGGCGGAGCAGTACGGGCGCCACGAGCTGAACGAGATGCCGCTGCACGAGGGCCTGGAGCAGCGCCCGCTGACGCTGTATGCCGCCTCCAAGATGGCCCAGGAGATCGCCGCGCTCCAGGCGTACCGAAGCGAGGGTGTGAAGGTCATCTGCACGCGAAGCTTCAACCACTCTGGCATCGGTCACGGTCCGCACTTCCTCCTGCCGGGGCTGGTGGCGCGGGCGATCGCACTCCCGAAAACTGGGGGTGCGCTCGTCATCGGCAACCCTGACACCGTCCGGGATTTTCTGCATGTCTCGGACGTTGCCGACGCATATCTTTCCCTGCTGGAGCAGGGCGTGGTGGGCGAGGCGTACAACGTCAGCAGCGGAGAAGGGGTGACGGTCCGCCAGCTCGCCATCACCGTGCTCCGGCACCTCGGCATCGACGCCGAGATCACGACCGACCCAGCACTGATGCGTCGCGTTGACGTCCCGGTGCTCGTCGGCAGCAACAGCAAGCTTCGTCATGCCACCGGTTGGGCCCCCCGCCGGACGCGCGACGACATCATCGATGACCTGATCCATGCCGCGACGCGCTGATATCCATCGTATTCTCGTCATCGGCTCTGGCCCGATCGTAATCGGGCAGGCCGCCGAGTTCGACTACTCAGGAACGCAGGCAACGAAGGCGCTGCGCGAAGAAGGGTACGAGGTCGTACTCATCAACTCGAATCCGGCAACGATCATGACGGATCCGGAGATCGCCGACCGCACCTACGTCGAGCCGGTGACCGCGGATTTCGTCGAGCTGGTGATCGAACGCGAGAAGCCGGACGCGCTGCTGCCCACGATGGGCGGCCAGACGGCACTGAACATTGCGATGGCGCTGGCGGAGAACGGCGTGCTGGCCAAGCACGGTGTGGAATTGATCGGCGCATCGGCGCGCGCGATCGGCATTGCCGAAGACCGCAAGCAGTTCGGCGAGGCGATGGAGCGCATCGGCCTGGGCTGCGCGCAGGGCGGCATCGCGAACACGTTCGATGAGGCGGTCGAGCTTCTCGACGTCACCGGGTTCCCATCGATCATACGGCCGTCGTTCACGCTCGGCGGAACGGGCGGCGGCATCGCCTACAACCGCGAGGAGTTCGAGGAGATCGTGCGTCGCGGGCTGGACCTGTCGCCGACGAGCCAGATCCTCATCGAGCGGTCGCTCATCGGGTGGAAGGAATTCGAGCTCGAGGTGATGCGCGACCGGTTCGACAACGTCGTGATCGTCTGCTCCATCGAGAACCTGGATCCGATGGGCGTGCACACCGGCGACTCGATCACCGTCGCGCCGGCGATGACGCTGACGGATCGCGAGTACCAGACGATGCGCGACGCCGCCGTGGCGATCATCCGCGAAGTCGGGGTCGACGCTGGCGGGTGCAACATCCAGTTCGCGGTCAACCCGCGCGACGGCGAGATGATCGTGATCGAGATGAATCCGCGCGTGTCGCGCTCGTCGGCATTGGCGTCGAAGGCGACGGGATTCCCGATCGCGCGCATCGGTGCAAAGCTGGCGGTCGGCTACAGCCTCGACGAAATCCCGAACGACATCACGAAGACGACGCCGGCGTCGTTCGAGCCGGTGCTCGACTACGTCGTCGTGAAGTCGCCGCGCTTCGCGTTCGAGAAGTTTCCGTCGGCGAGTCCACTCCTCACGACGCAGATGAAGAGCGTTGGTGAGTCGATGTCGATCGGGCGGACGTTCAAGGAGGCGTTCCAGAAGTCGCTGCGTGCGCTCGAGGCGGGTCGCTACGGTTGGGAAGTGGGCAAGCGTCTCATCGACGACCGCCTCGTGGACGAGACGATCGAGACGCTGCGCGGTGCACTACGACAGCCGACGCCCGAGCGCATCTACCAGGTGAAGCGCGGCTTTCTCATGGGGATGTCCGTGCAGGAGCTGTTCGAGCTCACGGCGATCGATCAGTGGTTCCTCGCGCAGATGCAGGAGCTCGTCGAGGCAGAGACGTGGTTCACGGCGCTGGCCGACGTCGATGCGATCGCGATGCGACGCATGAAGCAGTATGGCTTCTCGGATCGACAGCTCGGCGAATTGCGCGGCGAGAAGGAGATCGACGTCCGCGCTCACCGCTGGGCACTCGGCGTGCGCCCCGCGTACAAGATGGTCGATACCTGCGCCGGCGAGTTTCCCTCGGCCACGCCGTATCTCTACGGCAGCTACGACGAGGAGAGCGAAGCGCCGCGCAGCGGACGGAAGTCGGTCGTCATTCTCGGCAGCGGTCCGAATCGCATCGGGCAGGGCGTGGAGTTCGACTACTGCTGCGTGCGCGCCGTGATGGCGCTGCGCGACCAGGGATACGAGACGATCATGATCAACTCGAATCCCGAGACCGTCTCCACGGATTTCGATACGTCCGACAAGCTGTACTTCGAGCCACTGACGCTCGAGGACGTGCTCGAGATCGTCGATCGCGAGCAGCCGATGGGCGTCATCGTGCAGCTCGGCGGCCAGACGCCGCTCAAGCTGACGCGCGGACTCGAAGCGGCCGGTGTGCGCATCCTCGGCACGTCGCCCGATTCGATCGACGCGGCGGAAGATCGTCGTCGCTTCGAGAAGATCGCCCGTGAGGTCGGACTCACGCAGCCGCCGAACGGCACGGCGACGAACGTCGAGGAAGCGCTCGAGGCGGCGGAGCGCATCGGGTATCCGGTGCTCGTGCGGCCGAGCTACGTGCTCGGCGGACGCGCGATGCAGATCGTGTACGACGCGCCATCGCTCACCGATTATTTCGCGACGGCAGCGCGGGTGTCAGAGGAACGCCCTGTCCTCATCGACCGCTTCCTCGAGGACGCGTACGAAGTCGATGTCGACGCGCTGTCCGATGGAGAGCAGGTCGTCATTGGCGGCGTGATGCAGCACATCGAGGACGCCGGCATCCACTCTGGTGACTCCGCGTGCGTGCTGCCGCCGTACCTCATCGGCGAGAAGGACCTGCAGACGATGCGCGAGCAGACGGTCGCCATGGCGAAGGCGTTCAAGGTCGTCGGGCTGATCAACGTGCAGTTCGCGATCAAGAATGGCGTCGTCTACGTGCTCGAGGTGAATCCGCGCGCCAGCCGCACGATTCCGTTCGTGTCGAAGGCGATCGGCGTTCCCCTTGCGTCGTACGCGGCGCGCGTGATGTGCGGCGAGACGCTCGCGGAGATCGGCTTTACGGAAGAGATCATTCCGCCCTTCGTCTCGGTGAAGGAAGCGGTGTTCCCGTTCAACAAGTTCGCCGGCACCGATCCGGTGCTCGGCCCGGAGATGCGCTCGACGGGCGAGGTGATGGGCATCTCCGATTCGTTCGGGAGCGCGTTCGCCAAGGCACAGCTGGCCGCCGGCAATGGATTGCCGCTCGAGGGGACGATTCTCGTCACGGTAAACGACAACGACAAGGCGACGGTGACGCCCATCGTGCGCCGCTTTCACGAGATGGGCTTCAAGATTCTCGCGACCGGCGGAACGGCGCGCTATCTCCGCGCTCGGGGCATCCCGGTGAAGAGCGTGTTCAAGGTCCATGAGGGCCGTCCGAACTGTCTCGACATGATCCTCAACGGCGACGTGCAGCTGCTCGTCAACACGCCGCTCGGCAAGCACGCGCAGTGGGACGACTACACGCTGCGGCAGGCGGCGATTCGCAATCGCGTCGCATACACGACGACCATGTCGGCAGCGAGTGCGGCATCCGATGCGATTCTCTCGCTGCGGTCGCGCAAGAGTGCCGTGCGGTCGTTGCAGGAATGGCAGCAGGATATTCTCGACGCGGCCGGGCAGCCCGCATGAGCGTGCACGAGTCCGCGTTCGTCCACGAATCGGCGTACGTGGACGACGGCGCGCAAATCGGTGCGGGCACCAAGGTATGGCATTTTTGCCATGTGCTCGGTGGCGCCGTGATCGGTGAGCGGACGTCGCTCGGACAGAACGTCGTCGTGATGAACGGCACGAAGATCGGCACGAACGTCAAGATCCAGAACAACGTGTCCGTCTATGAAGGTGTAGAGTTGGAAGACGATGTCTTTTGCGGACCGTCGATGGTGTTCACGAACGTGATGCATCCGCGCAGCCATGTCTCGCGGAAGAACGAGTATCGGCGGACGCTGGTGAAGCGAGGCGCGTCCATCGGCGCGAACGCGACGATCGTCTGCGGCTCGACCCTGGGCGAATACTCGTTCATCGGGGCAGGGGCGGTGGTGTCGAAGGACGTACCGGCCTTCGCGCTGATGGTCGGTGTGCCCGCGCGACGTGTCGGATGGATGTGCCAGTGCGGCGAGCGACTCCCCGACAGCGGCCGCGGGACGTGTGCCGTCTGCGGGTCGACGTACGAAGCGCGCGACGGCGCTGTTCAACAACTCAGTGGCCCGAACCTGGAGCGCCGCAGATGAGCATGAGTATCCCGCCGATCACCGGCCCAATCCGCGTCGCGCTGCTGGGCTGCGGTCGTATCAGCAAGAACCATCTCGAGGCCATCGCCAAGGTGAGGGAGCTGGAGCTCGTCTCCGTCGCGGACAACAACCTCGAGCGCGCGCAGGGTGTCGGCGCCGCGCGCGGCGTTCCGTCGTTCGGTTCGCTCGAGGAGATGCTCGCACAGGTGCCGAGCCATCTCGTGACGATCTGCACGCCGTCCGGCCTGCATCCGCCGCATGGCATCGTCGCGGCGAAGGCGGGACGCCACGTGCTGACCGAAAAGCCAATGGCGATCTCGCTCGCGGCCGCGGACGAGCTCGTGAATGCGTGCGATGCCGCTGGCGTCTACCTGTTCGTCGTGAAGCAGAACCGGCTCAATCCGGCCATCCAGTTGCTGAAGCGCGCCGTCGACAAGGGACGCTTCGGTCGGATCTACATGGCGAACGTCACGGTGCGCTGGACGAGGCCGCAGGAGTACTATGACCAGGAGTCGTGGCGCGGCACGTGGGAGTTCGACGGCGGCGCCATCATGAACCAGGCGAGCCATTACGTCGACCTGATGCAGTGGCTGCTCGGCCCTGTCGAAAGTGTGATGGCAAAGACCGCCACGCAGGCCCGTCGGATCGAGGCCGAAGACTCAGGAGTCGCCGTGATCAAGTTTCGCTCGGGCGCGTTGGGCGTCCTCGAGGTGAACGTGCTCACGTATCCACGCAATCTCGAAGGCTCCATCACGATCCTCGGCGAGAAGGGATCGGTGAAGGTCGGTGGCACCGCCGTGAACAAGGTGGAGCACTGGGCGTTCGAGACGTACGACGATGACGACAAGCTCGTCGATGCGGCCGGCACCAATCCGCCGAACGTCTATGGCTTCGGACACGAAGGCTATTACCGCAACCTGCTTCCCGTTCTGCGGGGCTTGGCGCGTCCCGACACCGACGGCCGCGCCGGCCGCAAATCACTCGAGCTCATCCTCGGCATCTACGAGTCCGCGAAGACGGGACGCGATGTGCCGATTCCTCTCCGTACTCGACTATAATTAGCTCCTATGCCAGTCCCTCTTCTGGACCTCAAGGCGCAGCACGCCACCATCCGCGACGAAGTCGTCGCCGCGATGATGAAGGTCGTCGATGCGCAGACATTCATTCTCGGTGACGCGGTGGCCGAGCTCGAGCGCCAGGTCGCCGAGCTGTCGCAGGCGAAGTTCGCGATCGGTTGCGCGAACGGCACCGATGCCATCCTCCTCGCCATGCGCGCCCTCGACATCGGCCGCGGCGACGAAGTGATCACGTCGCCATTCACGTTCTTCGCCACGGCGGGCACGATCCACAACGTCGGCGCGACGCCGGTATTCGTCGACATCGAGCCGAAGACGTACAATATCCGTCCGGATGCGGCAGCGGCCGCGCGGACGTCGAAGACGAAGGCGGTCATTCCAGTGGACCTGTTCGGCCAGATGGCTCCCATCGAGGCCGTTGCCGTCGCGATGAAGGGCATCCCCGTCATCGAGGATGCTGCGCAGTCCATCGGCGCGCGCCGCTCCATCGACGGTGAATGGCGTATGGCCGGCGAAGTCCCGACGATCGGCACGTTCAGCTTCTTCCCCTCGAAGAACCTCGGCGGTTACGGCGACGGCGGCATGATCACGACGCAGGACGAACGGATCGCCGAGCGACTCAAGCGTCTGCGCGTGCACGGCGGTGCCAAGCAGTATTTCCATGACGAGGTGGGCTACAACAGCCGTCTCGACGCGCTCCAGGCGGCAGTGCTTTCGGCGAAGCTGCCGCACCTTGCCGCGTGGAGTGCCAAGCGTCGCGAAAATGCCGCGTACTACGACATGGCACTCGCGCGGCTCGCCGAGACAGATGCGATCACGACGCCGTACGTCTCGCCCGAGAACGAGTCGATCTTCAATCAGTACACGCTGCGCGTCGCCAACGGCAAGCGTGATGCGTTGCAGGCGTTCCTCAAGGAGCGCGGCATCGGGACGTCGATCTACTATCCGCTCCCGTTGCACCTTCAGCCGTGCTTTGCCTACCTCGGCTACAAGGAAGGGCAGATGCCGGAGAGCGAGCGCGCGTCGAAGGAAGTGCTGTCGCTGCCGATCTTCCCCGAACTGACGCGTCCG
>JBDSML010000263.1:0-30160 GCA_039915865.1 Gemmatimonadaceae bacterium
GCCCCAGCATTTGCCCTGAGACACGGTGCACTATAGAATCAAAGTATGCGGCGCCCGACCAACAGTCGGGCGTCAACTTTTTTTTGTGTCTCGCAGTCCAGTACCCTCATGATCGAAGAACTCAAGGCAAAGCTCGGGGAAGAGGTCGAAAAGCTGCAGTTCGAGCTCAACGTCACCCTCCCAGGTGAAATTCGTCGCGCCGTCGAAATGGGCGACCTTCGCGAGAACAGCGAATACAAGGCTGCGCTCGAGCGCCAGCAGTTCGTCCGCGCGCGCCTGAGCCAGCTCCGCGAGCGACTGAGCAAGCTGTCCTCCATCGACGTCACCCAGATCTCACATGACAGCGTGGGCCTCGGCTCCCGCGTTGTCGTCATCGACGAGAAGACGGGCCTCGAGGAGACCTATGCGCTCGTCTTCGGCGACGCGCTCGAATTCGAGGAAGGGCAGGTGACGATGTCCTCGCCCATCGGCCGCTCGCTGCTCGGCAAGAAGGTGGGCGAGCTCGTGCTGCTCAAGCTTCCCACGATGGTTCGCAAGCTCAAGCTCACCGAGCTCAAGACGATCCACGAGATCAAGGAAGAAGAGCTCTAGGCGCCGCTGTCGATCGTGAACATGCGCGCCACTTCCTGATCGTAGGCGGCGAGGGCCGACTCGGTCGCCGCCCTGTCCCATCCAAGCCACAGTGCCACGCTCGGCGCGATGCGCCGCGCCGCATTGCGCCCGTGATCCTGCGTCTCGAACGCCACGGGCGTGCGCCGAATGAGCAGGTCGCCGAAGGTACGCGCCATCTCGTGGTCCACGGCATGGCGTAGCTCCGCGAGCAGGTACGGACGCTCCGGCGCGATGCGTGTGCGCAGCAACTCGTCCTCGCCGACCCGCGCCCAGACGTCGCGCCACAAGGATCCGTACGCGTGCACGAGACGCTCGGCCACCACGCCGTCTTCGATGACGCGCGTCGCTTCGCCGATCTCCAGCACGACGTCCGCGATGTCGCCGCCGACGAGCGGCTCGTGCGCGGTCTGCGACTTCGTCGGCGAACCGCCGAGTGAGCGCTGCACGGCGTCCACGACCTGGCTGGCCATCGAGCGATACGTCGTGAGCTTGCCACCGGTCACGCGCACCAGTCCCGGCTCGACCTCGGAGATCGCGTGTTCTCGAGACGCAGCGTTCGCACTCGACCCACCGCCAGCCGCGACGGCGAGCGGACGCAGGCCCGCCCACGCGCTGACGACATCCGATCGCGTCAGCGCGGCATCAGGGAAGTAGTGATTGGCCGAGTCGAGCAGGTAGGTCACGTCGCGCTCGTTGGCACGAACGTCCTCCGGCGCGACGTCGTCGAACGTGTCGGTGGTGCCGATGATCGTGAATGCGCCCGACGGCAACACGAACATCACGCGTCCGTCCTGCGGCGCGGTGAGTGTGAGCGCGGCGACGTTGCCCACGCGCGAGCGCGGCACGCTCACATGCACGCCCTTGCTGCCGCGCAGCGCCGACGCGGATCCCGCGCGAGCGAGCCGCTCGACGCTGTCGCTCCATGGCCCCGATGCGTTCACGACGGCACGGGCGCGGACGTCGATGGTCGCGCCGCTTTCGACGTCGACCACAGTCGCGCCGGCGATGCGCTTGC
Organism: Gemmatimonadaceae bacterium; assembly: GCA_039915865.1. GTDB lineage: Bacteria > Gemmatimonadota > Gemmatimonadetes > Gemmatimonadales > Gemmatimonadaceae > AG11. The sequence continues at coordinate 1,628 of JBDSML010000263.1, forward strand.
CCTCCCGCAGCAGGCCCGTCACGCGCGCGTGGTTCGCGACGACAGCGCCCGCCCGTCGAGCAGACAAGACGTTGGCGAGCGTGAGCCGCGCATCGTCGGTCGACGAATCCCAGTAGCGCGCGCCGCCCATCAACTGCCGTTGGCGGACGTGCGGCTCGCGCGCCACGACGCCGCGCGCATCGAGCCGCTGGTGGCGCCCGACATTCCGAAAGAGGGCGAGCGCGTCATACAGCGTGAGTCCGGCGGCGAGCTTCCAGCGGCCGATGCGCGCGTCCTTGTACACCGGCCACGTGAACGGGAGTGGCCGCACGAGATGCGGCGCGATGCGCAGCAGCGTGCGTCGCTCGCGGCTCGATTCGAACACCAGTCCCACCTGTGCGTGCTCGAGATAGCGCACGCCGCCATGCACGAGGCGAGACGATCGGCTCGACGTGCCGCTCGCGAAGTCCGCCTGCTCGACGAGTGCCACACGAAGTCCGCGCATCGCCGCATCGCGCGCGGTGCCGGCCCCTGTGATGCCACCGCCAATCACGAGCACGTCGAACGACGTGGCCGTCAGCACGTCGAAGAGTGCCGTACGTCTCGAACTGGTCACGACGGTCGGTTGCATGGCGTTATCGATGCGGGCGGTGACAAGTTAAGTGACAACCATTCTCCGATTGAGGCAACGTGGAACGTCGCGACTTTCTCGTCGACTTGAGCCGCGCCGCGGCATTGTGCGCCATCGTCCCCGGCGCATGGCGTGTCACATCACGACCGCGCATGGTCGACGATCCATTCACACTGGGCGTCGCCTCAGGCGATCCGACGTCCTCAGGCGGTGTGCTCTGGACGCGACTCGCGCCGCGGCCGCTCGAGGCGGAAGGTGGCATGAGCGGACAGCGCGCCGTCGTGACCTGGGAAGTTGCCGACGATGACAGCTTCAAGACCATCGTGAAACAGGGCCGCGCCACTGCGGCACCAGAACTGTCCTACTCCATTCACGTCGACGTCGACGGACTCGCACCTGATCGCTGGTACTTCTATCGATTCAACGCCGGTGGCGCGACGAGCAAGGTGGGCCGCTTTCGCACAGCCCCACCCGCGGGCGCGGTGACGCCGCTGCGATTGGCCGTCGCATCGTGCCAGCATTTCGAGCAGGGATTGTTCACGGCCTACGAGCACATGGCGCGCGAGGAACTGGATCTCGTCACGCACCTCGGCGACTACATCTACGAGTACGGCGGCGACACGACGCGCGTCCGCACGCATTCGGGTCTCGAGCTTCGCACGGTCGACGACTACCGCCGCCGCTACGCGCAGTACAAGTCCGATCCGGCGCTCCAGGCCGCGCACGCCCGCTGTCCGTGGCTCATCACGTGGGACGATCACGAAGTGGACAACAACTACGCGGGAGCCATCGGCGAGAACGGGATGGAATCCGAGGAACAGATGCGTGCGCGTCGCGCTGCCGGCTATCAGGCGTGGTGGGAGCATCAGCCAGTGCGCGTGCCGCGCGCGAAGTCGTGGGCCGATCTCAACGTCACGCGATCGCTGGAGTGGGGTCAGCTTGCGCGCTTCTGGGTGCTGGATGCCCGGCAATATCGCAGCGACCAGGCCTGTGACGATGGCACGAAGGTCACGCCTTGTGGCACCTGGGCCGACCCATCGCGGACGATGCTTGGCGCCGCTCAGGAAAAGTGGCTCACGAGTGGACTCGGTGCGTCGAGGGCGCGCTGGCAGGTGATCTCGAATCCGGTGATGCTCGCGCCGTTCGACAGCCAGGACGGGCCGGAGTCCCGCGTGTCGATGGACCAGTGGAGCGGATACCCGGCGGCCCGCGACCGGTTGCTCAACGCCATCGCGACGCGAGCGCCGAACCGGACGGTCGTCGTCACGGGCGACATCCACTCGAGCTGGGTGAACGAGCTGCGCACCGATTTCCGTCGCGCGGATCGCCCCTCGATCGCCGCAGAATTCGTCGGCACGAGCATCAGCTCCGGAGGCGACGGATCGGAGACGTCCGCGGTGGCCACCGAAGCGCGCCGCGCCGAAAATCCGCACATTCGCTGGCAGCAGAACCGGCGTGGCTACATGTCGTGCACGCTGGACGAAGATAGCTTCACGGCGAACTACCGTACGCTGCAGTTCGTGAGCAAGCCGGGTGCGCCGATCGATACGCCGACGAAGTGGAGGGTTACAAACGGGAAGCCTGGTATCGCGCGACTCGACTAGCACACCTGAGCAGAGCCCGAGCTCGAAGGTGAGCCATCAGCGGGAGCCCGAGCGTGAGAGTGAGCTTCCAGCAATGAGCACGGTAGAGCGCGAGCTCCAGCTCGAGCCGAAGCTCCGGCTCTAGTGTGCTCAAGGCTGGAGGCTCACGCTCACGCTCCTGCTCACTCTTCCGTTCGCTCCCGTCCCGAGAACCGCGTACGTTTCGACCATGTCTACTTATGGCTCCCCCGGCCGTCGCGTCGCCATCGTCGCCGGCGTCCGAACGCCCTTCGCCAGAGCGGGAACGACGCTCAAGTCGCTCTCCGCCATCGATCTCGGCAAGCGATGCGTCGCCGAGCTTCTCCAGCGGACCGAGATCGATGCGACGCTCGTCGAGGCGATCGTCTACGGCACCGTCGTTCCATCGGTGCTCGCGCCCAACATCGCGCGCGAAGTGTCGCTCATGCCCATGCTGCCCAAGGGCGTGCAGTCGTACACCGTGAGTCGCGCCTGCGCGTCGGCCAACCAGGCCATCACCGATGCCGCAGACCAGATCGCACTCGGGCACGCGCACGTGATCATCGCTGGCGGCGCGGAGTCGCTCTCCAACGTGCCGATCCTCCACTCTCGCGGCATGAGCGAAGCGCTCGTCGCTGCGAGCAAGGCGAGATCGTTCGGTGGTCGCGTGCGCGCGCTCGCCAAGGTGCGCCCGCGCGACCTCGTCCCCATCACGCCAGCCATCGCCGAGCCGACCACCGGTGAATCGATGGGCGAGTCGGCGGAAAAGATGGCGAAGCTCAATCACATTCCCCGCGACGAGCAGGATCAGTTCGCGCTCCGCTCGCATCGCCTTGCCGCCGCGGGCACACAGGACGGCCGTCTCACGGCGGAGATCGGGCCGCTGTACGTCCCGCCAGCGTTCGACGCGATGACGGTCGACAACGGCATCCGGCCAGACGGAACGATCGAAGCATTGGCGGCGCTCAAGCCGGTGTTCGATCGCAAGTACGGCACAGTCACGGCGGGCAATTCGTCGCCCCTCACGGACGGCGCATCAGCGGTGCTCCTCATGAGCGAGGAGCGCGCAAAGTCGCTCGGATTCACGCCGCTCGCGTTCATCCGCAGCTACAGCTACTCCGCGCTCGATCCGGGCGAACAGCTGCTCATGGGTCCCGTGCTCGCCGCGCCCGTGGCGCTCCAGAGGGCTGGCTTGACTCTCCCACAGATGGATCTCATCGAAATGCACGAGGCCTTCGCGGCGCAGGTCCTCTCGAACCTCAACGGATTCGTCTCGCAGGAGTGGGCCGAGCGCGCGGGGTTCACCAAGCCGGTGGGTGAGGTGGATCGCGCGAAGCTGAACGTGATGGGCGGTTCGATCTCGATCGGGCATCCCTTTGGTGCAACCGGCGGCCGCATTCTCACCACGCTGTGCAACGAGCTCGCGCGCCGCGGCGGCCAGTTCGGTCTGATGACCGTCTGCGCCGCGGGCGGAATGGGTCACGCCATGGTCATCGAGAGGGAATGATGCCAGCGCTCACGATCCAGGCCGTCGACGGAATCGCCGTCGTCACCATCGACCTGCCGGGCGAACCGGTGAACAAGGTGACGGCGGGCCTTCGTGCCGAGTTCTCCGAGATTTTCGCGACGATCGTCGCTGACACGACGCTGCGCGCCATCGTGCTCGTCTCCGGCAAGAGTGACACATGGCTCGCCGGTGCCGACATCGAGGAGTTTCTCACGTTGCAGACGGCCGCCGATGCGGAGGCGCTCAGTCGCAGCGGCCAGGCGCTACTCGCCAGTCTCGAGTCGCTCAAGATCCCCGTCGTCGCCGCGATTCACGGCGCGTGTCTCGGCGGCGGGCTCGAATGTGCGCTCGCGTGCCGGTATCGCATCGCGACGGATCATCCGAAGACGATCCTCGCGCTGCCCGAAGTGCAGCTTGGTCTCGTCCCCGGTGCCGGTGGCACGCAGCGGCTGCCGCGACTCATCGGTCTCCAGCGTGCGCTCGACCTGATTCTCACTGGTCGCAACGTGCGCGCGAAGAAGGCGTACCAGATGGGCCTCGTGGACGAGCTGGTGCATCCGGCAATCTTGCTCGAAATCGCGATCGATCGTGCGCGAAAGCTCGCCGACGGCAAGCTGTCGGTGAGCCATTCGCCGAAGGATCGCGGCGCCACCGGCATGCTGCTGGAAGACAACCCGATCGGGCGTTCCATCGTGTTCCGGAAGGCGCGCGAGGGCGTACTCGCAAAGACACATGGCCACTATCCTGCGCCCATCGCGGCGATCGGCGCGGTGCAGGCCGGCTACGAGAAGGGCATTGAGGGCGGCTATCGCGAGGAGTCCCGCGCCTTCGGCGAGATGACCGTGTCCGAGGTGGCCAAGCAGTTGATCTTCCTCTTCTTCGCGACGAATGCGCTGAAGAAGGACCCTGGAGTCGAGCCGCCCGCGCCGGAGCCATCACCCGTACAGACCCTCGGGATCATCGGCGCGGGGTTCATGGGGGCGGGCATCGCGTCGGTCGCCGTGCAGCAACTCACGCCGGTGCGGCTCAAGGACACCGACGTCGCGCGCGTCGCCAAGGGCATTGCTGCGGTGAGCGACGTGCTCAAGGAGCGGCTCAAGAAGAAGCAGATCACGCGGATTCAGTACGAGGATCAGCTTCTGCTCGCGGGTGGCACGACGGACTATTCGGGATTTGGCCGAGCGAATCTCGTCATCGAGGCGGTGTTCGAGGATCTCGCGCTGAAGCACCGTGTCCTGCGCGAAGTCGAGCCGACGTTGCATGCCGACGCGATCTACGCCTCGAACACGAGCACGATTCCGATCGGTCGCATCGCGGAAGCGTCGGCGCGGCCCAATCGCGTGCTGGGGATGCACTTCTTCTCCCCGGTGCACAAGATGCCGTTGCTGGAGGTCATCACGACGGCGGCGACGGACAAGGACGCCACGGTCACCGCTGTGGCCTTTGGCAAGAAGCTCGGCAAGACCGTCATCGTCGTGAACGATGCCCCGGGGTTCTATACCACGCGCACACTGTCGGCCTATATGAACGAGGCGGGCCGGCTGCTCGACGAGGGCGCGCCGATCGAGGCGATCGACACGGCGCTGCTCGACTTCGGCTTTCCAGTCGGCCCGATCACGCTGCTCGACGAGGTCGGGCTCGACGTGGGCGGCAAGGTGGGGCAGGCGTTGTTCGAGGCGTTCGGCGCGCGGATGGCGCCGAGTGAGTCGCTGCGGCGCGTGGTCGAGTCAGGGCGGACAGGCCGGAAAGGACGACAGGGCTTCTATCTCTACGACGAGGCCGGGAAGAAGACTACCGTCGACCCTTCGGTGTATGAGCTGATCCCACACGGCGCCACTCGGAGGGAGATCGACGCCAAGGAGATCCAGCAGCGGTGTGTCCTCGCGATGGTGAACGAGGCGGCGCGTTGCCTCGAGGAAGGCGTGCTCCGCTCGGCCCGTGACGGCGACGTGGGCGCGGTGTTCGGGATCGGGTTTCCTCCGTTTCGCGGGGGCCCGTTCCGTTACGTGGATAGTGTCGGGGCAGTCGAGCTGGTCGGGGAGCTCGAGCAGCTAAACGGCCGTTTTCCGGGTCGCTTTGCGCCGTCAGACCTGTTGGTGAAGCACGCGCGAGTCCGGAAGCGTTTCTATCCTGCGCACGGGTCTCCTTTACCGTAGATTTGTTGGGTGTGACTGCGGGTAGGCGTCACGTGAGGTGTCGAATATCACGTTGCGATACGCTTGCTCCAACTGTGACCGCAGGTGTCGATGTCGGGTCTTGAGGGTATGGAGAGCTCGGATGCAGAGCTCGTCACGCGGGTGTTGCACGGCGATGTGAACGCGTATGGCGCACTGGTCTCGCGGTACAGGGACAGGTACGCACGATATGCGGTGCACATGCTTGGCAATCGGGAGGATGCGGAGGAGGCGTTGCAAGACGCTTTTACGCGTGCTTACCGGTCACTGTCGCGATGCGAGGAGCCGGAGCGTTTTGGGGCCTGGTTGTTTCGTATTCTCGTCAACCGCTGCCGGACGAGTGGGGCACGGCGCGTGCGTCGTAGCCAGACGTTCGTGCACGACGAAGGGGCGCTGCTGAATGCGTCCCAGGAGCATCCTGCCGAGCAGACGATGTGGCGGGAGGAGATCGAGCGCGCCGTGGGTGAGCTCAGTGCTGACCAACGGGAAGCGTTCCTCCTGAAGTACGTGGAAGAGTTGGGGTACGATGAGATGTCGGAGATCACCGGCGTAGGTGTCTCGGCGCTCAAGATGCGCGTGATGCGCGCATGCGATCGGTTGAGAATTTTGCTGAAAGAGGTCCACAGTGCCTGAGTGGGGGCGGACGACGCTCGAGATGATCGTCGAGGAGTTGCAGCGGCCAGTGGTGCTCGATAAGTCGTTCGAGCGCCGTGTCATGGTGCGTGTGCGCCGGCTCTACGCCGAGCGTCGTCCGCGTCGTGGACGTGGTTGGCTGACTGCGGCTGCGACCATCGCGCATCGTCCTGCCTGGGCCGCTGCGCTTGCGGCAAGCATCGTCGCCGTCGCCACCGTCGGCGTCCTTCGCTCCCGACCCACTGCCGAGCAGGTCGTGGTCACAGGATCCGTCGAGCCCGTGCTTTTCGTTCACGTCGCGCCAAACGCCAAGAGCGTCACCGTCGTCGGAGACTTCAACAACTGGGGACTCGACGGCTCAGCGCTGCAAGCCACCAACCTCAACGGTGTGTGGAGCGTCACAGCACGCATCCCTGCCGGTGTGCACCGTTACGCCTTCGTCCTTGATGGAAAGCAGTGGGTCGCCGACCCTACAGCGCCAAGGTCGTCCAGTGACGACTTCGGCATGCCTAGCAGTGCGCTGGTCGTGGAGGACAGCACCAAGTGAGCAAGCGCAACACTCGCAGTCTCGTGATGGCCGCACTCATGAGTGCGTACGTGGTATCCGCCGGCGCGCAGGATCCTCGCACTGGCCCCAAGCTCGACAACCCGACGAAGGTGGCTGTCCTCGCCATCATCGATACGGCGCGCGCGCAGGGCATCCCAGTCGAGCCGCTGATGGAGAAGATGTACGAGGGCGCGTCCAAGGGCGCCGAAGGGCCGAAGATCGTGGCCGCCGTGCGCAACCTCGCACTCGAGATGTCCATCGCGCACAGCGCCCTGGGCGCCGTCGCCAGCACGGACGAGATCAAGGCGGCTGCCTCGGCGATGCATGCCGGGGTTCCCGCAGTGGAGCTCGGAAAGATGAAGAAGCAGAGCGGGCTTCGCCGCTCGCTCACGTTGCCCTTCACCGTGCTTGCCGACATCGTTTCGCGTGGCGTGCCCGTGGGCACGGCGGCGAATGCGATTCGCTCGCTCGTCGGCGCTGGTGCGAAGGACAAGGACATCAACGACTTCCAGCGCAACGTGAAGGAGGACATCCAGCAGGGTGCTCCTCCAGCCGCCGCCGCGGAGACGCGCGCCAAGGCATCTGGCGAGAAGAAGCCGGAGAAGTCCGACGAGATGGAGAAGGATCGAAAGTAAGCTTCCAGGAAAAACGTGAACGGACCAGCCGCAACGGCTGGTCCGTTTTGCTTTTTGGTTCCCCGGCACGCGTCCGTGCGATACAATTCTCGATGACCGAATACCCCTGGATTTCATTGCGGGGGCGGCGAGCGATGCTTGGCGCCCTCTCGCTGTCTATTGCCACGGCGTGCGCCGGCGCGCCGTCGGGCAGCTCCGCGCCGAACATCGCCAGCTCGTCGCTGCCGAGGACGCGCGCCGAACGCACCAACTACCTCGAGACGTCGCACTACGACGACGTCGTCGCGTTTCTCGACTCGCTGAAGAAGCTCAACGCCCCCCTCGCCTTCGGGTCCATCGGTCGTACCAGCGAGTCGCGTGAGATCCCGTACGTCATCGCGTCGCGGCCGCTCGTGCATTCGCCCGAGGAGGCGCGGGCGACCGGCAAGCCGATCGTGTACGTGCAGGGGAACATTCACGCGGGCGAAGTGGAGGGAAAGGAGGCGCTGCAGGCACTGCTTCGCGACCTCACGTTCGCCCAGGGCAAGAACGTGCTCGACTCCATCGTGCTCGTCGCGGTGCCGATCTACAACGCCGACGGCAACGAGCGGTTCCTGCCGCAGGAGCGGCAGCGTGGCTCCCAGAATGGCCCGGAGATGGTGGGCCAGCGTCCCAATGCGCAGGAGCTCGATCTCAACCGCGACTACATCAAGACCGAGGCGCCCGAGACGCGTGCGTCGCTGTCGATGTTCAACGCGTGGGATCCGGACGTGTTCGTCGACCTGCACACGACCGATGGCAGCTTTCACGGCTACGCGCTGACGTACTCGCCGTCACTCAATCCCGCCGCGCCGCTCGGCGACTACACTCGCGTGCTGCTGAATGAGCTGCGCAATCGCGTGCGTTCGCGAAACGGCTACGAGATCTACGACTACGGCAACTTCAGCGATGGCGGCGGCCGCGAGGTGAGCACGGACAGCGTGCACAGTGGCTGGTACACGTACGATCATCGCCCGCGCTTCGGCACGAATTACTACGGTCTGCGCAACCGCATCTCGATCCTCAGCGAAGCGTTCTCGCACGATCCGTTCGAGCGGCGCGTGAAGTCCACCTATGCCTTCACGACGCAACTTCTCTCGCTCGTCGCCGAGCGAGGCGCGGAGATTCGCGGTCTGGAGCGCACGGCGGAGCGGGAGCAGACCGCTGCCTCGCTGCCGATGATCGCAATCCGCTCCGTCATGCCCAAGGCGACAACCTCAGGTCCGGTGCGGTATGAGATTCTCGCGCGGACGGGTGATTCGTCGCGAACCGAGCCTGGCGTTCCCAAGGGCTTCCGTCGCACCGGAGAGTTCCGCACTCGCACCATGCCGGTGTTCGACCACTTCGTTCCCAACGTGTCGCACCGGCTGCCCCAGGGCTATTGGCTGGACGACACCGCTGCCGTCTCGCGGCTGCGGTTGCACGGCATCACTGTGGACGCCGCGCAGGGACAGCGTCTCGCTCGCGCCGAGAAGTACGTGATCGATTCGGTGTCCAGGTCCCCGCGTCCGTTCCAGGGTCACAGCGAAGTCCGCCTCTTCGGCCGCTGGTCGCCGCAAACCGAACTGCCGACAGCTGGCTACCTCGTACGGACGAGCCAGCCTCTCGGGCGGCTGGCGTCGTATCTGCTGGATCCGGAATCCGACGACGGCCTGACGACGTGGAATGTCTTCGATTCGGCGCTCGGTCCACAGCGGACATATCCGGTCCTGCGCGTGGCGTTGCCCTGACGTCGAGCGGGTGCGATTACATTCCACGTTCTCGCCGGCCGCGGCCGGACGTCGTTGATTTGAGGATCCATGCTCCGCAACACGCTGCTCTACCTCTCGAACCAGCCGCGCGTCTTCAAGTTCGTGCGCAACAACCGTCTCGCGAAGCACTTCGCCAGCCGGTTCGTCGCCGGCGAGACTGCGGCCGAGGCGCTTGCCGCCGTCAAAGAGCTCAACGCCAAGGGAATCACCGCATCGCTCGACCTGCTCGGCGAGAGCGTTTACACGGAAGGCGAAGCACGATCCGCCCGCGATGCGTATCTCTCGCTGCTCGACAGCATCCAGAAAGCGAAGCTCGACGCCAACGTTTCCGTGAAGTTGACGGCGATGGGGCTCGACATCGATCACGAGCTGTGCGTCGTCATCATGCAGGACATCCTGGCGCGCGCGCAGCAGTACGGCAGCTTCGTGCGCCTCGACATGGAGTCGAGCGCGTACACGGACATCACGCTCAAGTTGTTCGAGGAGCGGCTGTACCCGACGTACAAGGCGAACGTCGGCGTCGTGTTGCAGAGCTGCCTCTATCGCACCTTCGCCGACGTCGAGCACATGGACGCCATTCGCGCGCGCGTGCGAATCTGCAAGGGCGCGTACAAGGAGCCGCCGGCGGTTGCCTACATGGACAAGAAGGACGTCGACGCGAATTACATCAAGAGCATGCGCGAGCTGATGCTGAAGGGCAATTATCCGGGCATCGCGACGCATGATCCGGCGATGATCAACGATGCGAAGAAGTTCGCCAGGGAACAGGACATCAGCCACGATCGATTCGAGTTCCAGATGCTCTACGGCGTGCGTCGCGACCTTCAGGAGAGTCTCGTCAAGGAAGGCTACCGCGTCCGCTGCTACGTCCCCTTCGGCACGCAGTGGTATCCGTACCTCATGCGTCGTCTCGCCGAGCGTCCCACCAACGTCGCCTTCATCACCGGCAGCGTCATCAAAGAGGCGCTACACGTCAGCAAGTAGCGAGCGACTCATGCCCGGGCAGCATCTACCCGCAGATCATTCGCGCGGCGACGCCAACACCATCGGTGGATACGCGGCCGTGCACGGACGCCCCGCCGCGTTCGAGGGCACGGACGGTTTGTCGTACAGTGTCGAGATCGTGGTCGACGCCACTGGCGATGACGAGCGTCCCTTCGGCGCATATCTCCTGTTCGTGCAATGGGGACGCATCGGTGGCACGTCGCCGAGCGGGCATCTCGAGACGGAGTTTCTCGTCGAAGCGGATAGCGCGGAAGACGCACGGGCCGTCGTGGGTGCGCACTCGCTCGCGGAGGTGCGCGGTGTGCTTCACGCGCTCATCGCCGATCGCGCTGGTGGAACGCCCACGCGGCGATGGTTCGACGTCATGCGCGACGAACCCGACGCCGACGAGCGCACATGACGGACGACACCGCGGAGCAGGGTGTCGTCCTCACCGGAACTGGTGGGATCTGGAAGGTCCGGCGCGACGACGGTGAAACGGTGGAGGCCTCGCTGCGCGGGCGGGTGAAGAAGTCCAACTCAGGAAAGCGTGCCGACGGGTCGCTGCGACGCGACACGATCTCCGCCGCGGCGGAAACGTTGAAGCTTGCCGTTGGTGACCGGGTGCTCCTGGAGCAGGACGATTCCGGGTCGACCGCCATCGCCGAGATCCTTCCGCGCCGCTCACGACTGGCGCGTCGCGCGCCGGGTGGCGGTCACGGCGAACGGGTTGTCGCAGCGAACGTCGACCAGGTGGTCGTCGTGTTCGCCGCGGCGAATCCGGAACCGCATCCGCGGATGCTCGATCGCTTTCTCGTCATCGCCGAGGCGAACGACTTGAACGCGCGCATCGTCATCAACAAGGTGGAGCTGGTCGGGGGCGCCGACGTCGCGCGCGAGAAGTGGTCGCTGTACGAGCGCATCGGCTATCCCGTGCACTACACGAGCGTGAAGCAGCGGCTGGGGCTCGCGCCATTGCACGATGCGTTCGCCGGCGTCGTCAGTGCGCTCACCGGTCCCTCGGGCGTGGGGAAGTCGTCGCTGTTGAATGCGATGTTCGCCGGCCTCGATCTTCGCGTGGGTGAGATCAGCGAGTCGGTGAACAAGGGACGTCACACCACGGTCGGTGCGTACCTGCATCCGTTGCCCGACGAACAGGGAGGCTACGTCGCGGACACGCCGGGACTGCGCGAGGTGGGCATGTGGGCACTGTCACCCACGGAGCTCGACCAGTGCTTTCCCGAGTTGCGGCCGTTCCTCACCGAGTGCCGCTTCGCCGATTGCCGCCACAGCGTGGAGCCGGGATGCGCCGTGCGCGAAGCGGTGTCGCGCGGCGACGTGAACGTCGCCCGCTACGAGAGCTTCATCAAGCTCCGTGAGGAGCTCGAGGGCGTGAAGCCGAGCCGGTAGCTGCTGTTGCGAGCGCGCGAGCGGAACCATTCGGCGGTTCGCTCGTAGAATCCAGCGACACCTGCATCGTGGCAGCCGCATCGCGTCGCCGTTCCCACCCACCGAGACACTGACATGCGCGCAACCCGAGTTGCCATCCTCATCCTCGCCAGCGTCGCACCGGCTCTCTACGCGCAAGGCACGCCGTCAGTCGCTCATGCGAAGCAGCAGTTCGACGCACGCAACTGGGACGCGGCCAGGCAGGAGTTCGCGGCACTCGCGCGCGCCACGCCCAACGACGTGACGCCGGTGTTGTATCTCGGCAGAATCGCCATGGCACAGAACGACGCCGACGAGAGTGTGAAGCAGTTCGAGCAGTGCGTAAAGATCGACGACAACAACGCCGATTGTCACGCGTGGCTCGGCAACGCGCTCGGCAACACCGCGATGCGCGCCAGCAAGTTCAAGCTGCCGTTCGTCGCCAAGCGCACGAAAAAGGAATTTGATCGCGCGGTGGAGCTGGATCCGCGCAACGTCGACGGGCGCTGGGGCGAGATGCAGTACTACATGCACGCGCCCGGCTTCCTCGGTGGCAGCATGGACAAGGCGCGCGAACAGGCCGCGGAGATCGACAAATACGACAAGTTGCGCGGGGCGCTCGCGTATGCCGCGCTCGCCGAGAACGACAAGAAGACTGGCGACGCGGAGGCGGCGTATCAGCGCGCGATCGTCGCAGCGCCGGACAGTCTGGTGGGCCACTTCGGACTGCTGAACGTCTACATCCGCGAGAAGCGGTGGCACGAGGCGTTCGGCGTGCTCGATCGCGCGGCGGCGCGTCTCCCAGCGGAGCACAACATCCTTCTCGCCGTTGCACGCGTGGCATATCTCAGCGGGGAACAACTGCCGCGCGGGGAAGAGGCGGCGAAGTCGTGGATCGCCAGTCCGCCAAAGAACGCCAGCGTCAACTCACAGGTCACGGCGCACGTTCGGCTGGGAAATATCTATGAGAAGACGAATCGCAAGGAGTTGGCGCGCACCGAGTACGAGAAGGCGGTGAGCCTCAATCCGAAGCTCGACGATGCGAAGAAGGCGTTGGACGGACTGCGGTAAGCGCAGGTCCCTCGACTGCGCTCGGCACGACGACCCTTCAATCCGTTACCAGCTTCCTCGCTCGCCCGCGACCTCGATCACCTTCGCGATGCGGTCCGCCGCGTGGCGCCAGTTGGTCTGCACGGCACTCTGCGCCGCGTCGGCCTCGCCGGCATCGATAGCGTCGATGATCGCGTCATGCTCGGCGACGGACGCCTTGATGTCGCTCGTCAGCATGCTGATGTACATGCGGATGTAGCGCTCGGCCTGCGGCTTCACGCTGTCGTGCAGGGCGATGAGGCGCGGGCCGGCGCACGCTTCGACGATCTTGCGATGAAGCCGCTCGTCGGCCTCGTAGAGCCGAGCGTGGTCCGTCGGGGTGACGCGGCCCGTCTTGTAGAACTCACCGTTGAGCGCCTTGAGCTCCTTGGCCAGGAGGCGCCGCTCGGGAATCGGCTGTCCGGCCGCCCAGCGCGCGCCAAGCCCTTCGAGCTCGCCGACGATGTTGAGCAGCTCGTGGACGTCCGCGCGGGTCAATGGGGCGACGGTGAGTCTCGCCTGCTGCGCACCCGGCGCACCGACGACGAAGCCTTCCTGCTGGAGACGCTGGAGCGCCTCGCGCACCGGCGTCCGGCTCACACCCAGGCGTGCCGCGACTTCGGTCTCCACGACGCGACTGCCTGGCGCCAACAATCCCTGCACGATCAGGTCGCGCAACCGCTGATAGACCTGCTCGGGCCGCGAGCCGTGCGGTGCCTCTGACGCCGAGTCGTCCACGCCACGGGCCGCACGGACGCCACGAGTGACGGCGGCGCGGGGCGTGGTTGGCGTGCGGCGAACGGGCATGGGCGGGGGCGTCGGTGAGCGGTTGCATCCAAATATATGACAAGGTTGCGCGACACGCTCAAAGCGATTTTGTACGATGGCTGTACGAATTCGCATGACGTGTGCAAGCCGGCGTCGTGGGCGCGTCTCCCCTCCGAGGTCCACTCCAAGGAGGTCATCATGAGCTTCACCCGCACCCTGGCGCGCCGCGGCGGCGTCTCGACGCTCTTCGCCGCTGCGCTCCTCACCACACCTGGCTCCATTGCGGTGCCACATGGCGGCGCGAGACAGACGGTCGTCACCGGCCGCGTGCTTGATCCCGCCGGGCAACCCGTGCAATCCGCTGCGGTGTCGATCAGAGAGCGAACCACAAGCACCACATCGGGGCGCGACGGCCGATACACGCTCACGGTATCCCGGACGACCGATCGCGACCAGGTGACGCTGCTCGCCCGCAGCATCGGTTACCAGGCGCGAACGATGACCCTGATCCTCAGCGCCGACACGGTACGCGTGGACATCAGGCTGAATGCACAGCCGGTGCGGCTGGAGGAAACCGTCGCGACAGGCGCGGCGAGCAAGGTCGCCGCGGATGAGCTTCGTTCGCGTGTCGCCGCCGCACCGCGCGAACAGCCATTGATGACGCGTACATCTGGCGTCAGCCTCTCGAAGAGCGGCGCTATCGTCTCGCGCGGAGCACTGCGCATTGAAGGTGACCGTCGCAACACTCGGCTCCGCGCCGACAGCGGCGGCAACACGGAAGCATACGACCACATCGACGAGAATCCCTTTCGCTCGCCGCGTGTCGCGCCGATGTCGACCTTCTCGGTGGACGTCGACCGCGCATCGTACAGCAACGTGCGTCGCTTCCTCGCCGGCGGACAACTTCCGCCGAAGGACGCCGTGCGCATCGAGGAACTGGTGAACTACTTCCCCTATGGCGACCCTGCACCGGCGTCGTCGGGCGCACCGCTGCGGGTGAGCACCGAGCTCGCGGCGGCACCATGGAATCCGACCCACGACCTCCTGCGCATCGCACTGCGTGCGCGTGACGTCGACATGCGGCGCGCACCACCGAGCAATCTCGTCTTCCTCGTGGACGTCTCCGGATCGATGCAGGGACCGGGACGACTGCCACTCGTGCAGCAGGCACTCGGCCTGCTCGTGAACGAGCTGCGCGAGGAAGATCGTGTTGCGATCACCGTATACGCAGGCAGCGCGGGCCTGGTGCTTCCGTCGACGTCGGGCGCGGACAAGCAGAAGATCATGGCGGCGCTCGACGGTCTCGAGGCGGGCGGCTCGACGGCTGGCGGCGCGGGCATCAAGCTCGCCTACGACGTCGCGCAGAAGCACTTCATCGCCGGCGGCAACAATCGCGTCGTCCTCTGCACGGACGGTGACTTCAACGTCGGCCAGTCGAGCGACGGTGAGCTCGTGCGCCTCATCGAGCAGCGCCGCACGGAAGGCTCGTTCCTCACGATCCTCGGTTTCGGGATGGGGAACTACAAGGACGCAAAGATGGAGAAGCTCGCCGGTGCAGGAAATGGCAACTACGGCTACATCGACGACCTCCTCGAGGCGCGCAAGATGCTCGTCAAGGAGATGGGCGGCACGCTGCTCACCGTCGCCAAGGACGTGAAGCTCCAGGTCGAGTTCAATCCGGCGCGCGTGCAGGCCTATCGGCTGCTCGGCTACGAAGACCGCCTGCTGCGCGACGAGGACTTCGCGAACGACGTAAAGGACGCCGGCGACGTCGGGGCAGGGCACACCGTCACCGCGCTGTACGAGATCGTGCCGACAGGAACGCCGCTCGACGTCACGCTGCCGCCGGTTGCGGGCCTTCGCTACCAACGCGTCGACGGAGCCGAATCGCCACGCAACGAGTTGCTGCACGTCGCGCTCCGCTACAAGGCGCCGGATGGCGAGAAGAGCACGCTCATGACGTACCCTGTGGGTGCCGAGCGCACGCGGCCCTCCGAGGCGATGCGCTTTGCGAGTGCCGTCGCGGGGTTCGGCATGCTGCTGCGTGAATCCCCGAACGCGGGCACACTCACCTGGTCGCAGATGTTGTCGCTCGCGCGCGGCGCGAAGGGCAGCGACGAGGACGGCTATCGCGCGGACTTCATCAGGATGGGCGAGATGGCCGCGTCGCTCGCGAAGCCGGACAAGGTTGGGATGCGCGAACGGTAAGACAGGTCCCTCGGTCGTTGCGCTCCTTTCGGCACGACAACAAGATGTGGGTGGTTGGCTCGACATCGCGCGGAATGCGCTTCATCATTCCCGGATGACTGACTACCCGCATCTTCTCGTCGAGACGACCGACGACGGCGTACGCACCATCACGATCGATCGGCCCGACAAGCTCAACGCGGTGAATGGCGCGCTCGCGTTCTCCATGGGCGACGCCCTCGCCGACGCCGGTGCCGACGATGCGGTACGCGTCGTCATCATCACGGGCAACGGCCGCGCGTTTTGCGCCGGTCTCGACCTCTCCGAGCCACCGGCGCTTCCTTCCGCAACGCGAGCCGATCGGCTCGATCCCTACGCATGGGTCGGCACGTGGGTACAACGCGTTGTCGCTTGCGAGAAGCCGGTCATCGCCGCTGTGAACGGGGCGGCGGCGGGCGCGGGCTTCGGACTCGCCCTCGCGTGCGACATCCGTCTCGTCGCACAGTCGGCGAAGATGACCGCGGGGTATGTGCGCCGAGGGCTGAGCCCGGATGCAGGGGTGAGCTACTTCCTGCCTCGTCACGTCGGTCTCGCCCGCGCGTCGGACATCCTGCTCAGCGGACGCGACGTCGAGGCGAGCGAGGCGATCCTCATCGGTCTCGCGACGATGGTGATACCCGACGCGGAGTTCGCCTCCGCCGTCTCCGCATATGCGTCGCGCATCGCGCAAGGTCCGCCGATCGCGCAGGCGCTGACCAAGCGACTGCTCGTGCAGAGCCTCGATCGTTCACTCGATGCCACGCTCCGCGACGAGCTCACGCAGATCAAGGTGACATTCGCGACGAAGGACGTGCAGGAGGCGATCAAGGCATTCCGCGAGAAGCGGATGCCGACGTTCGAAGGGCGTTGACGTTGCGCTAGACCGCCCGTCCCACCGCGAGGACGTTCCACGTCTCTTCGGTGGGCGGCGCGTCGGAGTCGAATGCGCGCAGCTCACGCAGCTCCAGCCCCGACGCCTCGAACAACAGCGCGAGCTCCTGCGGAAAGAAGAATCGCATCGAGTGCGTCTCGCGCATTTCGGCGAGCACTTCCTTTCCTTGCAACCGCCACACGCGGTACTCCACGTCGGCACGATGTGCGAAGCTGTCGAGCTCCGTGCGCACGGAGCGAATGACCTGACCACCAGGTGCGTCGACGACCTTCGTCCGCTCGCTCGGGCGCACGTGCAGCACAGCGGGCCCGTACCACACGTCGCACACGAACAGTGCACCGGGCCGAAGATGCGCGCGCACCGTGCGCAGCGCGGCCTTGACCGCCTCGTTCGTCACCTGATAGCCGAGCACGGCGAACATCATCAGCGCGGCATCGAACTGGCCTCCTGCCAGGCGCACCGTCGTCACGTCGCCTTCGACGAAGCTCGGCTGCGGCGACAGCTCATCGAGCGACTGCTCGGCCTTCACACGGGCGATGCGCAGCATCTCGGGCGAGCGATCGACTCCCGTGACCTCGTAGCCGCGTTTCGCCAGGCGAATCGCGTGCTGTCCCGTACCGCATCCAAGATCGAGCACCGCGTTCCCCTCGAGCGCATGCGTCTCGAACAGCCGCTCGAGCAGCGCGACTTCAGCGTCGTAGTCCTTGTCCTTGTACAGCAGGTCGTATTGCTGCGCGTAGGCCGCGCCGAAGGTGTCACTCATCGCAAGATCTCCTGGACCGCATCGCACACTCGCGAAAGCTGGATTTCGGTGAGGCCAAGCCCCGATGGCAAATACAGTCCGCGTTGCGACAGTCGTTCGGAAACGGGATAGTGTTCGCCCGCAAAGAGCCCACGATCGAGCAGCGCTGGCTGCTCGTGCATGCCGAGAAAGAACGGTCGCGTCTCCACGCCACGAGTCGCGAGGCGATCGGCGAGCTCCTTCGCATCGATCGTGGCGTCATCGCGCAGGACGATGCCGTACATCCAGTAGATGTTCCGCGCCCACGGTTCCTCGGTGGGCAGCTCGAGCCTGTTCAGGTCGGCGAGTCCTTCACGATACGCCTCGCCGATCCAGCGCTTCCGCTTCACCAGCTCGCTCATGCGCCGCACCTGCGGCACTCCGAGCGCCGCCTGCACGTTCGTCATGCGGTACTGGTGGCCGATCTCGGTGTGGTAGAACCGGCGATCCGCGCGGAACGCCAGGTTCCGCATCGATCGGAAGCGGGCGGCAAGCGCGTCATCGTCGGTGAGGATCATGCCACCTTCGCCCGTCGTGATCAGCTTGTTCGCGTAGAAGCTGAACGTGCTCGAGATGCCGAATGATCCGCAGCGTCGCCATGTCGGCGTTCCGCTGCGGCGCGAGAGGTACTCCGCCCCGTGCGCCTCGGCCGCGTCCTCGACGATTGCGACGTCATGACGCTCCGCGAGGTCGAGCAGCGGATCCATCTCGCACGGATGCCCGTAAATGTGCACCGGCATGATCGCGCGCGTGCGCGACGTGATGCGCGTCGCGACCTGTGCCCCGTCCATGCACCACGTCATCGGATCGGCGTCGACGAGCACCGGCGTCGCGCCGGCGCGGAGGACGGCCAATGCGCACGAGATGATCGTGAACGTCGGCATGATGACTTCGTCGCCGGGCTTCAGGTCGAGCGCTTCAACCGCCAGCTCGAGAGCCGTGGTGCCGCTCGTGACCGACACGCCGTGTGCGCGATCGCAATACGCCGCCCACGCGGACTCGAACTGCGTCAGGTAGGGCCCCGCCGAGGAGATCCATCCGGACCTGAGCGCATCGTTCACGGCGTCGATCTCGGCCTGTCCGATGCTCGGCTCGCTCACGGCGATGTGGGCCAGGTCGCGCACTAGAAGAGAACCTTCTCCTCGCGGCCCGTGTACGGACCCTGCTTCACCTCCAGCAGCACCGTGTCCTCGAGCATGCGGAAGCCATGTCCGCCGCCGACCATGATCATGACGTCGCCCGGGTGGAGCGTGCGCGTGGCCACGAGCGTGTGGTCGTCATCGTAGACGTCGAGCTCGCAGCGGCCACTGCGCATGACGATGACCTCCGATGTGCCGACGAGATGGCGCTCGAGCGCCACGTGGGTGTGGCGTGCCACCTCGCCACCCTTTGGGTAGACGACGAATCCCACCTGCTGCTTGAATTCCGTCGGCGTCAGGAACGTCGTCTTCGACGGTGCGAGCTCGGCGCGGAGGATGTAGGCGAGCGGTCGTCCCGCGACCGTGATCTGCTCAACGTGGTCCATTCGCTAAGTGTACCGCGCCGCCATGCCCTTCGCACGCCTCGGGATGGCTTGCGTGGCGCCTGGCGATAGCGGAGCTTGAAACCGTCGTGCCGCGCTCACCGGCAACTCCTCGTCACCGATCCGATCCGTGCATTTCGTTCGCATCCTGCCCTTGCTGGCCGCACTTGCGCCCTCGCCGCTTGCCACCACCGGCGCGACATCAGTCCCCGCGACCCTTCGCATCGCCTATCGCGTCGCGATGCCCGATCCGTCGTCACATCTCTACGAGGTCGAGATCGACGTCGATGGCGTGCGTGGAGCGACACTCCCCATGCAGCTGCCCGTCTGGTCCACCGGACGCTATGCACGAGTGGACTTCGCGAAGAACGTGCAGGACCTCAGGATCACCACCCCCGACGGCCGCGAGCTGACGTGGGACAAGACGAACGGTTCGCGCTGGATCATCAATACCGCCGGTGCGAAGAGCATTCGCTTCAAGTATCGCGTCTTCGCCAATTCGCTTTCTGGCACCTACAGTGTGCTCGACACGGCACACGCGAACTGGAATGGCGCTGGGCTCTTCATGTACGTCGAGGACCACAAGCAGGATCCCGTGACCCTCAGGATCACGCCGCCCGCGGGCTGGCAGGTGATCAACGGCGACACGCGTACCGCCAACCAACTCGACTACCGCTTCGAGAACTACGACCGGCTCATCGACACGCCCACTGAAGTCGCGCCGGCATTCATGCTCGATTCCTTCGTCGTCGACGGCACGAAGTACCGCACGATGGTCCACTACAACGGCACACCGCCGGCCGGTGTGCGCGAGCGGTTCGTGAAGGACGTCGAGAAGATCGTCCGCTACGAGAACACGGTCTTCTCCGCACCGCCGCTCGATCAGTACACGTTCCTCTTCAACATCGGTTACGCCGGCGGCGACGGCATGGAGCATCTGTACTCCACGGAGATCATCAACCGTCAGCCCTGGGTCGATACCGCGAATGTCCTGTCCGGCATCGGGACCGCCGCGCACGAATACTTCCACGTCTGGAACGTGAAGCGTGTACGGCCGATGGCCCTCGGGCCCTTCGACTACACGAAGGAGACATACCAGCCGAGCCTGTGGGTCGCCGAGGGGTGGACGCAGTACTACGGGCAGGCCACGCTGCACCGGTCCGGCATCACCGACAAGGACGAGTTCTACGGCAGCATGGCGAGAATCATCCGTGCCAACCTCACGGCGCCCGGCCGCAAGGAAGTCTCGGCGCGGATGGCGTCGTTCCACGCCCCGTTCTGGGATGGCGCGCCGCAGGGCCAGCCCACCAACGGGTCCAACACCTTCTTCAGCTATTACACCAAGGGCTCCGGCCTCGCACTGTACCTCGACCTCTACATCCGGTCGAAGACCACCAACGCCAAGTCGCTGGACGACGTGTTCAACGCCTTGAAGAAGCGCAGCTGGAACGCGCCGAACGCCTCCTATTACCTGCAGGGACGCGGATACACCGAGTTGGACGTCGAGCGCGCGGCCAGCGAGGTGGCCGGCGAGAATCTGCACGCATGGTTCGAGCAGTACGTCGGCGGCAAGGACGATCTCGACTACGACGCCCAGCTCGCACGCATGGGTCTTCGGCTGGTGCGAGGCGAGCCGTGGCGCATCGAGGAGATGTCCGACGCCACTCCGGAGCAGCGCCGCATCAGGGACGGTTGGATCGGTGGACGCCGGGGCTGAGGTATTGCACTGGACCCTGTGCCCTCACTCACGGAGCCGCAGCCAATGCACGTCGACCCGGCCACTGATCCCTCCGTGGCCACGCTCATCGAGGCGCTCGATTCGCTCCCCGATGCGGTTACGGTGTTCGACTACGAGCTCCGTGTGCGGTATGTGAATCGCGTCGCCGCAGAGCATCTACGCGCGGCTGGCCTTGATCCCAGGGACATCGTGGGCGGCAACGCCCTCGAGGTGTTGCCACAGATACGCGATACGGAGTGGGAACGCGCGTTGCACACGGCCGCAAGCAACCGCGAGACGGTGGTCTTCGAGCGGCACTCACCCGTGCTGGGCGGATGGACGGAGACTCGCATCGTGCCGTCAGCGTCGGCACTCACCGCGTTTACACGCGACATGGCGACCCGTCGGGAGGCGGAGCAGCGCGCCGCGGATGGCGAGGCGCTGCTGCACGCCATTCTCAACAACACGATCGACTCGATCTACGTGAAGGACACGGAAGGCCGCTATCTGGCGATCAACAATGCCGGGGCGGCCTCCGTGCGCAGCACACCGCGGCAGGTCATCGGTCACACCAACTTCGACTATTCGCCGCAGGAGATCAGCGCTCGAATCCGTGCCAAGGAGATCGCGGTGATGAAGTCGGGCGTCACCACGCGCGACGAGGAGCATGTCCTCGAGAATGGCCGGGATCGCGTGTACCTCATCGCGCGCGGCGTGTGGTACACGGCGGAGGGCGCCGTCGGTGGAACGGTGGGCGTCGCCACGGACATCACCGAGCGTCGGCGCCGCGAGCGTGACACGTCGATCCTCGCGGAGGCCGGTCGCGCACTCGCCGAATCGCTCGACTTCCGCACCACGCTCAACACTGTCGCGCAACTCGTGACGCCCGCGCTGGCCGACTGGTGCTCGGTCGTCGTCGTCAATTCGAAGGGCGCGCTCGAGACCCTCGCCGTCACGCATGCCGATCCGGAAAAGGTGCGTCGAGCGAGCGAGTTTGCGGATCGCTACCCACCGTCCCCGGATTCGCCGTCCGGTTCGCCCAACGTCATCCGCACTGGCAAGTCGGAACTGCATCAGGTGATCACGGACGATATGCTCATTGCGGCAGCGCGAGATCAGGTGCATCTCGACCTGCTGCGCAACCTCGGCATGCGTTCCGTGCTCATCGTGCCGATGACGGCCCACGGCCGCACGCTCGGCGCCATCACACTCATCTGCGCCGAATCCGCCCGTGTCTTCGCCGAGACCGACCTGCCCGTCGTCGAGGAGCTCGCACGGCGAAGCGCCCTGGCGATCGAGAACGCCGAGCTGTTTCAGGCTGCCGCGGCGGCCAACCGCGCGAAGTCGGAATTTCTCGCGAGCATGAGCCACGAGTTGCGCACGCCGCTCAACGCGATCATCGGGTATGTGGAACTGCTGAGCGAAGGAATATCAGGCCCCGTGACGCCCGGTCAGCAGGAGCAGTTGCTCCGCGTGCGCGCGAGCGCCGGCCACCTGCTCGGCCTCATCGACGAGGTGTTGAGCTTTTCGCGACTGGAGGCCGGACACGAGCGCGTCTCTCTGCAGGACGTGGCGGTCTCCGGCGTGCTCGAGGAGGCCGCGTCGCTCGTGCGTCCGATGGCGGCGGCGAAGAAGCTGCCGCTGATCATCATGCCGCCCCCGCCCGAGCTTAGAGTGCACACCGACCTGCTCAAGCTGCGACAGATGATCGTGAACCTGCTCACCAATGCGGTGAAGTTCACCGACCATGGATCGGTAACGCTGTCTGCCGCCGCCGATGCCGATACGATTCGCTTCATCGTCACGGATACGGGCATCGGCATTTCGTCCTTGCATCTGAAGAGCGTGTTCGAGTCCTTCTGGCAGGTCGAGCAGCATGCGTCGCGGCGTGTCGGCGGCACCGGCCTGGGACTCAGCGTCACCCGCCGGTTGGCGCGACTGCTCGGCGGCGACGTGCAGGTGGAGAGCGCGCCCGGCGAGGGAAGCACGTTCGTCGTTACGCTACCGCGCGCTCTTCTTCCGGGACGTTGATGTCGCGGTCGCGCGCCGTGGTGATGATCGCGACGCCGGCGAGAATGACGGCCGCAGCAAGCAGCATTCGCGACGTCACGGGTTCGCTCGCAAAGGCCCAGCCGAGCGCCACGGCGACCACCGGATTGACGTAGGCGTAGGTCGCCGCCTTTGCCGCCGTGGTGTGTGCGAGCAGGTAGACGTACGCCGTGAAGCCGACGAGTGAGCCAAAGGTGAGCAGGTAGAGGAAGCCGAGGAGCGATCGCGTCGACGCGTGTGCGAGGTCCATGTGCGAGGGCTCGCCCGCCAGGATGGCCACCACGACCAAGAGCAATCCGCCCGCGATCATCTGCGTGGCGGCGGCATTGAGCCCCGAGCTCGCCTTGGGCGCGTGCTTCGCGTAGAGCGACCCCGCAGCCCACGCCAGGGACGCGAGAACGAGTACGATCGCCCCAGGAATGCTGATGTCGCCATTGCCGCTCAGCGCGTCCGGGCCGACGAGTAGCGCGAGACCTGCGAGTCCGAGGCCCAGCCCCGCGAAGACCAGCACGGGCGGTCGCTGCCCCCGCGGACGCCACCAGTCGAGCAACACCATCCACAGCGGTACGACGGCCACGAGCAACGCTGCGATCCCCGACGGCACGCGCTGTTCGGCCCACACCACGCCCCCGTTCCCGCCCAGCAGCAGCAGCGCGCCACTGATCAGCCCCGTCTTCCAGTCGATGTTGCTGGGCTTGAGATCCGGTTCCCGGAGTCGCGCCCAGAGGAGCAGGATGAGACCGGCCACGAGGAACCGCGCGCCCGCCATGAGCAGTGGCGGAAGCGTCTCGACGGCGAATCGTATCGCGAGATACGTCGAGCCCCAGATGATGTACACAGCCGCGAATGCGGCAATCAGGCGACCGCGCATCGGACAAACATAGTGAGCGGTCGCGCAGGCTGGCGTGACACGGGTGCCGACGTCATCGCCGGATGGACACAGGTCCGTTACCCAGGCGCCCTTGAGTTATCGGTTCGTTTCATGTACAGTTCATATGTAAATCAAAGGGACGTCCCACATGACTATGGCCACATTCGCCACGCCAACGACGATCGGAGACCTCTCCGACGCCCTTGGCGTGGCGCTCGACATTCCAGGACCGTCGGCGACACCGGCCAGCGCGGCCAAGGACGCTGCCTTCGAGAGCGAGGCACTGCCTTGGCTCGACGACGTCTACCGCTTCGCGCTGTCACTCACGCGCGACGAATCCGACGCCGATGACGTGGTGCAGGAGACCTACCTGCGAGCGTACCGGTCCTGGCACACCTTCATCCCCGGCACCGAATGCCGCCGATGGCTGTTCACGATCTGTCGCAACGTGTTCCTCCGCTCGCGCGAGCGTCAGCGCCCCACGGTCGACCTCGAGGATGGCGAGCAGGATGCCGTCGCCGCAGGGTCGGTCTATGCTGCGGCGCGCGAGAAGGGCTACGATGCCCTTTATGCGCGACTCGATCTCGCTCCCGCCCTGCGCGACGCGCTCGACGAGTTGGCCGAACCATTTCGCTCGGCCGTGATTCTCGTGGACGTGGAGGACATGACCTACGAGACCGCCGCGCAGGTGATGGGCGTGCCGATCGGCACCGTTCGGTCGCGGCTGTTCCGCGGCCGGCGTCTGCTGCAGGAGAAACTGATCACGGTGGCCGAAGACATGGGCTTCGTGCCCGCAGCGGCCGGAGGCGAGCGGTGAGCGCCCCGCCGCGCGCGCAGTTCGAGGACCTTGGATTGTCCTCGACCTGCGTGGAGGTGCTGCGTCACCTCTGGGACTATCTCGACGATGAGATGACCCCCAATGGTGCGGAGCGTCTCAAGACGCACATCGCGACCTGCTCGACGTGTCGAGAGTACGAGGGTTACCAGTCCTGCTTCCTGGATGCGCTTTCCCGACTTCGCGCTGAATTCAACGCGCCGGCAACGTTGCGCGAGCGGCTCGCCGAGAAGTTGAAGGGGCAGGGGTGCGGCTGCTGGGACAAGGTGCGGAAGGAAAAGCCGTAGCGGGTCCGTAGCGAACGCGCGACGTACGAACATCCCAACCACGGAACGCAGAAGCACGCAGGCGGCGCGATCGCAGAGCGACGCAGTTACAGCGGCTGTTGTTCTGCGCTAGCGCAGCCTGCGCCGCGCGCGCAGCGCGCACTGCGTTCCGTAGTTCGGTAATTCCGTAGTTCTTTACGCCCGTGGCTCACGCCACGAAAGTCTTCTGCCGCACAGATGCTCCGTCCTCGCCGTTGAGCACCACGATGGTCTCGATGACGATGTCCGATGCGAGCGACGCCGCCACTGAACAATATTTCTCGAACGCGAGCTGCACGGCGCGCTCGGCATGCACGCGCTCGATCCCCGCACCGTCGACGCGAAAGGTCAGTGTGATGTGCTCGAAGCGGCGCGGTGCTTCCTCGCGACGATCGCCTTGCGCGTCCACCACGAGTCGCTCGACAGGCGTACGCCGCTTGCCGAGGATGTCGAGGAGGTCCACGGCAGCGCAGGAAGCGAGTGCGCTGAGCAACGCATCCGGTGGCGACTGGCCTGTCTTTCCCGAACCGTCCATCCGCGCCGACGCTCCGTTCGCTCGGCCGGTGTCGAAGCGATGCTCGCCCGCCCACGTCGCGAGCACGCGTGAGGGCGGCCTGACCGCGCGGACTTCGATAGTGCCCTGAGAGATGTCGCTCATTTTTCGATCGGTGCGCGCACCGCGTTGCCCCACTCGGTCCAGCTGCCGTCGTAGTTCCGCACCGTGTCGTAGCCGAGCAGGTAGGAGAGCACGAACCATGTGTGCGACGAGCGTTCGCCGATGCGGCAGTATGCCACTACGTCGTCACCAGGAGTGAGGCCGGCTTCATCCTGGTAGATCGCGCGAAGCTCATCGGCGCTCTTGAAGGTACCGTCGGCATTCGCCGCGCGCGCCCACGGGACGCTCTTCGCGCCGGGAATGTGGCCACCGCGCATTGCGCCTTCCTGCGGGTAGTCGGGCATGTGCAACTTCTTGCCCGAGAACTCATCCGGGGAGCGTACGTCGATGAGCTTGCCCTTGCTGTCCACGTGCTTCCGCACGTCGCTCATGAAAGCGCGGATGGGCTCATCGCTGCGCTCGGCCGCCGTGTAGCTCGATGGCGTGGCGGTGGAGACTTCGGTGACCATGTCGCGCCCCTCGGACTCCCACTTCGAGCGCCCGCCGTCGAGGATCTTCACGTTTGTGAACCCGAACAGCCGGAAGATCCACAGCGCGTACGTCGCCCACCAGTTGTTCTTGTCGCCATAGAACACGACGGTGGTCGAGTCATCGATGCCGAGCCGGCGCAGCAGCGCCTGAAATTCGGCGCGCGAGATGTAGTCGCGTTGCAGCTGGTCGTTGAGGTCCGTGTGCCAATCGATCTTATGTGCGCCGGGAATGTGGCCCATGTCGTACAGCAGCACGTCCTCATCACTCTCGAGAATGCGGACCTTTGGATCCGAGAGGTGATCGGCGAGCCACTGCGTACTGACGAGCGCCTCGGGATGAGCATACTGCTTCTCAGCGATGTCCTGGTCGTTCATGGCACTCCTGGCGACGAGCGGTGAATAGTTGCTGGGCTAATCCGGCCGGCCGGTGAAGGGTTCTCCGCGAGGGCGTCGATCCAGTCGAGAATTACGGCGGCCTCCGTGTGCCAGCCCGGCTCCGCGAGAAGAAAATGTCCATGCCCCTTCGCGACGTGGAATTGCGCGTCGTACTTCTTTGCCATGCGGCGGGAGGTGCCGAGCGGGATGAAGCGGTCCTGTTCCGCGCCGACGACGAGCATCGGCACACGCACATCCTCGGGCGACACGGCATGCACGCCAAGCGCGATGTCGCGTGATGCGCGTCCGCTGTCCGGCGTGAAGCGTGCCCGCTGCGCGGCGCGCTGCTCCGGCGGCATCATGTTGAGCGTCAGCGCGTCGAAGTGTTCGTCGATGGGCAGGTATGCGCGTGAGAAGACGAGGGCGGGCAGGTAGCGCGCCATCCGCGTGACGATCGCCACACTCAGCGCGGGAATGCCGCGTGACGGTGCCGGTGACATGAGGACCGCAGCGCGTGCCAAGCCGTTGGCGGCGAGCAGCAGCGCCAGGAGCCCGCCCATCGAGTGGCCAATCACGATGGGCCGGTCGAGCGTTCGAGCTGCTTCGCTGGCGTCGCGATAGAAGTCGCTGATCGTCTGCGCCCCGATGTCGGGCATCGGTGGAAGTGGCGGATGACCGCGCAGCGAGATAGCCGAGGCCTCGTGGCCTCGTGCGGCAAGCAGTGGCAGCACGCGCTCGAAGACCCAGCTGCCAGCGAACAGGCCGTGGATGCACAGCACGTTCGGGCCGGACGGTCGATCGGCGCGAATCGTCTCGAGGTGATACGAGGGAGCCACAGGCGATGCCATGATGAAGAACTATCGGTACCCCGCAACCGCGCGGCAATGGCACCTGCCATCCGCGATGCACAGCGTCCTGGTTAGTATCCATCGTCCATGCCCACACTCCCGTGACGCCCCCCGCCGCAAAGATCTCCGCGCTCATGGAGCCCTATGCACGCCACGTCCTCGTGTGTGTCGGGAGCTTCTGCTCGCCGAATCGAGAGGGGCGAATGCTGTACGCCGAGCTCGCGCGCCTCCTGCAGCGCGAGGGGCTGCTGTTCGGGCCCAGACGCATCAAGCGTGGGGAGACACCATGCCTCGGCGTGTGCGTGGGGGGGCCCATCGTGGTCGTGTATCCGGAGGGCGTGTGGTATGCGGGCGTGACTCCTGCGTTGCTGGAGCGAATCGTCGTCGAGCACCTGCGCGACGGCAAGGTGGTCGAGGAAGCAGTGTTCCATCGGCTGCAGAACGACTGAGGCTTCTCGCACCACACTTGCCACCGCGCACCGCAAGCGACAGAATCTGCTGTGCCTGACGACTCCATTCTCTACTCGCGACTGCTGCCGCACGGCCCTGCCGTGCGCGTTCGGCGTACGAGCGAACCAGGGACGCTACCGGTAACGGCGGTGCTCGAGGTCGACCGGCGGGCTGGGACGCCACGTGAGTTCGATGGCGGGCTGCCCCCTCCGCTGATGATGGTCGAGGGTGCGAGCGAGGCGGACGTCCTCGCCGCGCTGGAGCCGCAGGCGCGAGATGATCGACTCGTCGCCGGACTCATGCGGGAGAAGGGCCTGCGCTGATCAGCGCTCGTCGAGCTCCTCGGCGAGCGTGCGGAGGATGCGTGGCCAGACGTGTGGCGCGGCCAATGCAAAGAAGTGCGCCCGGGCACTCTCGTGCGATCGCAGGAAGTCGGCGATGCGCAGCGAACCTTTGCGTACGTTGCACCCCCCACACGCCGTCACTAAGTTGCCCCCTGAGCGGTCACCGCCACGCATGCGCGGTTGCACGTGGTCCACGGTGAGCGCCTCAGGCTCGAATCGCTCGCCGCAGTACACGCATTGGTAGTCGTCGCGCGCGAAGATCTGCTCCCGTCGCAATGAACAATCTCCCGTCCCGACGCAATCTCTTCGAGGCCGCGCAGCGCTATCTGCTCGAGCCGAATGAAGAACAGCTCGATAAAGTCAGCGGCGAGCCTCCGCGTCTCACAACTCAAGCCATCCAGAGTGTCAGCATGTCTCGCTCCCGCGA
>JBDSML010000003.1:0-14996 GCA_039915865.1 Gemmatimonadaceae bacterium
CCGGTGACCCGGACCTCGTAGCCTTCGACGGTCGTCACCTTGTAGACCTGCTTCGTCCCCGTAGGAAACGGCGCTCCGGCAGGGCCGTAATGTCCCGCGCTGAACCGTGTGTCGAGCGTAACGGGAAGCGCTTCGCCCCGGGCGTTCAGGTCGGCGATGCGATGCAGGCCCTCGCTAGTGTACACAAGGGTGTCGCCCGTGACGCACGGGTTGGTCGCCTCGTACGCGCCGAGGTGCGGGACGGGGTTGTAGCGGTTCGCTTCATCGATGAAGAAGCAACCCGGCTCACCGGTGCGCCACGCGCCGAGAATCATCTTGTCCCACACCATGTTCGCGTCGAGCTGGCCGACGACGGATCCATTGGAGGGGTCGATCAGGTCATACTCGCTCTTGGATTTCACCGCGTCCATGAACTTCGTCGTCACCGCGACGGAGATGTTGAAGTTCGTGATCTGCGTGAGGTCTTCCTTGCAGCTGATGAAGTCGAGGACGTCGGGATGATCGACGCGCAGGATGCCCATGTTGGCGCCACGACGGGTGCCACCCTGCTTCACGGCGTCCGTGCTGGCGTCATACAACTTCATGAAGGAGATGGGGCCACTGGCGACGCCGGTGGTGCTGCGGACCATCGCGCCCTTCCCGCGCAGCTTGGAGAAACCGAATCCGGTACCGCCGCCGCTCTGATGGATGATGGCCATCGACTTGAGCGTGTCGTAGATGCCGTTGCGGCCGTTGGCCAGGGCATCCTCGACGGGCAGCACGAAGCACGCGGATAGCTGGCCGAGCGGGCGGCCGGCGTTCATCAACGTGGGGGAGTTGGGCTCGAAGCGACGCTGGGTCATCAGCGAGTAGAACTGTCCTGCCGTCTTCTCGACCGCTTCCTCACCAGCCCCATATCGCCCATCCGCCTCGGCCACCACCGTAGCGACTCGCCAGAAGAGATCTTCGGGAGTCTCAGTCGCTGCACCTGTCTTGTCCTTCACGAGATAACGCTTCGCCAACACGGTGCGCGCGTTCGAGGACAGCGTGACGGGTCCGGCGGGGGGCTTGGCAGAAAGGGGCATGAGGCAACTTCTCCCGAAAGTGGAACTGTGACAATATGTCCGGGCTTGGACGGGAGCTTCGTCGCTCGACACGTCGGGGGTAAACCGCGGGGAGGCAACCTATCTGGACTCGTGTATCCGCACCAGTCCCTACTTAACGTTATGAAACATAATGAGTTACAGTGTATGCATCACTTAGCTGCAAATGCTTATTCTGAAGCGTTGAAAACATGTGCGGCCGTCATCGCAAACAAATGATTGTGAGAATTACCTCACCATTCAGAACATTTTCGGGCGGCCTAAGTCACAATGACGCAACGTCTTACCCGAAGGCACCCCAAAGCATTCCAGTCATCCGTAGCTATTGCTGATGTATCCATCAGGCCGCCGAAACGGTCGTTTCTTGCCCGGA
Source organism: Gemmatimonadaceae bacterium (assembly GCA_039915865.1). GTDB lineage: Bacteria > Gemmatimonadota > Gemmatimonadetes > Gemmatimonadales > Gemmatimonadaceae > AG11. The sequence continues at coordinate 1,456 of JBDSML010000003.1, forward strand.
ATCACGTGTGCCAAATCACAGTTTTTCTAAGGCGGGCGGGGCCGGAATAGAACCGGCGGTCCAAGGTTAGAAGCACTGAGATGGCAGATTTGCTACACCTCGTCAAACGACAGAAGCCCAGCTTCCTCGACTTCGGTCGGGACGACGTCAGAAAGACAAGCCGTACGCGGCGTAGACGCTCACCCGCTTCGCACCTACCAGCGCCCGACCAGCGACCGGGACGGCAAACCCCGCACGGAGCTTCTGCGGCGCATCCCAATCGAAGATCGCCGCGGACAGCACCAACTCTGCGCCCGTGCTCGCAATCGCCTGATCGAGGAAGCGCGATGGGGCGCACACACCGGGATTGAGCGGCGCGGCGCCGCAGCCGGCGATTCCCGCATCGACGAACGCGCTCACCGACGAACGGTCGAAGAAGAAGGGCAACGAGCCGATACCGCGTCCGCCGAGGCCAAGCGGGGCGCGATACTCGAGCGTCGCGGTCGCGGCGCGCGTCCCGAACACGCTCCCACTCTCGAACCCGCGCACGCCGAACGTGCGACGGCCCTCGCCGACCGTATACGTCGGGATGATCTGGATCGTCCCGCCGCTCGTTCCACCGACCGACAGCGACGACGCCGCACGCCGATCGGCATAACCTCCGGCGAGACGCAGCGCGATGACGTGATGCGCATAGCCAGGCAGGTCGAGACTCTTGAAGAGCGCGGCCGTTCCGATCACGCTCGCCGACGCGCGCTCGCTCACGCTGTCCGAACGCGTGCGACCACGCGCCGTGAACGCGAGACTCACGCCGTCCTCGGCCGAGATACTCAGCGTCGGACGCTGCGTGTTGCCCCACTGCCCGGCGAGATACACACTGGGATACTGATACTCACGCGCGAACGATGGATCGAGCTGCTTGAGCAGGCCGACGGGATCGGTCATGAACTTCCGTCGCTCGACGCCGCCACCGAACGAAAGCGACGCATAGGTGCGCACACGCGCATGCACGAATGTCCCGCCGAGCGATGTGCTCTGCGTGCGCCTGAGCAGGTTGCCGACGACATCGGTCGTACCACCGTTCTTGAGCGACGCCTCGCGCGTGTAGTCCTGCGAGATGGCGAAGTCGAAGAGCGGCCGCCGCAGGCCGGCATAGCGATACACGAGCGACGCGGTGGGATACGTGCCCTTCGTCGTCGTCGCGGCGCTCAACTCATAGATGTGGCGGCTGATGACGTCGTGGCCACTCGTCGTTGCGCCGAGTCGCAGCCCGCCATTCGGCGCATCCTCGAGGATGGGATTCCAGTACATCGGCAACGCACTGCGCCACGGTGAGTACCGATGATATTCACCAGCCGCGAGATGCTCGCTCTCGATGACGGGTGCGTCCGCGGGCGGTCGAAGGATCGGTCCGGCGGGCCGCAGTTCTCCGGCGACGCCGACGTGATAGCCGTCGGCTCGAAGCGTCACGGCGGCAAGCTGATTGCCCGACGGCGACACATCGGGGCTGAAGATTCCATTCCCCTCGCCCACGCGCTGCATCGGCACGCGTCCTCCGGCGACTGCAGTCGCACGCATGAGCGATGGAATTCCAAACTCCTCGCTGACGTAGTACACGGCGCCGCTGTTCGCACTCCACGCCGGCGACGAGATCAGCCAGGGTCCGCGCTCGACGACTCGCGATTCGCCCGTCGCGTAGTCGATGATCTCGAGCGTGAAGCTGCCGCCATGCGCGCGATGCACGGCGGCGATCAAGTTGCCATCGGGCGACCAGCGTGGGTCACTCCACGTCTCGTCGGAGCTGCCGTCGCGCAACCTGCGCTGCGCGCGACCATTCGAGTCGAGCAGGATCAGCCGCGTGCGCGTCGCCGCGAGCTGCACGGCGACGATCGTTCCATCCTTCCGCACATCGGGCTGCACGAGGCGCTGTCCCTTCGTGAGGCGACGCTGTTTCCCCCCGCGCTCCACATACAAGTCGGACCGCACCTCACTCGGCGACGTGAACTCGAGCTGTGCGAACAACAGCCCGCCATTGGCGAGCGGAATGTTCGGGCCGAGCGAGTTGCGCCGGCCGAGGCGACTTCTGTCGCCATTGAGGCCGAGGATGTATTCGGCGGACGTCGTGCGTCCGTCGTTCGACGCGTAGACGAGCGTGGAGTCGTTGAGCCAACGCGGATCCTGCGCGTAGTAGCCGTGATGCGTGAGCTCGCGCCAACCGTCGAGCGGCGCTGTCGCTGCACCGACGGTGCGCTGCACGGAGTCGCGCCACGCGCGGAATGCGTCGTCGAACGAGATGCCGAACGCGCTGCTCGACGCATGATTCATCCGCCAGGGAATGAGCTGCCTGCTCTGCGCGTCGACGAGATGCGCGATGGTGGTGTCGCCACGCGCGCGCGAGAGGTAATCGACGAACAGGGAGCCGTAGGCGTACGCGATGGTGCCGCCGGGAAAGATGGCTGAGCCGAGACTCAGTTCATTGAGCTGCGGCAGGCGGTTCTCCAGCGCAGCCGAGCGCGCGAACATCTTGTGCTCGGCGTCCTTGAGCCGTCCACCGGGCGTCAGTCGCGACTCGTAGTAGACGGCAAGTCCCTCGGTGAGCCACGACGGACCGTAGGAGTTGGGAAAGAGTCCGGGCGCGCGTCCGAAGATGTGCTGTGCGACGCCCCACAGTCCGTCGGCGCGATCGAGATGGAAGATGTGTGTGAGCTCGTGCGTGATGACGAGCGCCAGCCAATCCTCATTGAGGCGGAGCGAGTTGCTCTCGACGGGCGGGGTCGCGAACACGACGATGCGATTGTTGGGAATTGGTGTGGCGTATCCGTTGGAGTAGTCGGCGTCGTCGGTGACGACGAGATCGATGGGCCCGCGCGGCGGCCTGAGCTCCTTCGCGAGTTGTCCGTACGCGCGTTCGGCGGCTGCACCGGCGACGCGTCCCTCGAGCTCGAGGCCGACGGGGACGTGGACGTGAAAGTGTTCGGTGTCGAGGGTGCGGTAGCGCTTGTACGGGGAGGGCTGCGCTTCCGCTGTCAGTGGAGCGACGGCTAAAAGAAGAAGGAGAAGGAGAGCTCGGTCGCAGCTCATCGTGCGCCCAGCGTGCGGAAGTAGTTCTCGAGACCATCCGCGACACCTTTCGCATATCGCTCCTGGAACTCCGGGGTGCGAAGCGCCGCCTCCTGATCGGGGAGGATGACGAACGCGCCCTCGCAGAGCACTGCCGGATACCACGTGCCGCGCACCACCGCGAGGTTGTCGTAGTTCACGCCGAGGTCGACCAATCCCATCTGCGACACCATGCCGCGCTGCACTTCGCGCGCGAGGGGCTCGCTATGCGTGCGGAAGAAGTACGTCCCCGTGCCGGCAGCGAGAAATGGATTCACGCCGTCGGGATACGCGTTCAGGTGGATCGACACGAAGGCATGTGCATTCGCCTGGCGTGCGATGATCGGACGGTCGCCGAGTGCGACGGCGGCTTCTGTCGTGCGCGTCATGATGACGCGTGCGCCGCGTTCCTCGAGCATGCGCTTGAGTCGCATACTGATCGGCAGCACGGCATTCGCTTCGTAGAGGCCCGTCGGGCCCGTCGACCCGATGGGCGGATGTCCTGGATCGACGGCGATGGTGAGGCCGGCGAGCGGACGATTCGGGTCGATGGCGGGACGGCCGCGCAGCTTGAGGACGAGCGCGCCGTTCTCCCATAGGACGAGATATCCGAAGGGCGCGGCGCGGAGGTTGACGGTGACGATCGCGCGCTCCGTGCCGACCTGCTTCCATTCAACGGTGCGGACCATCGAGTCAGCGGTCGCGTAGTTGATGATGTCGGTGTTGCCGCGGACGCCGTACAGCGTGACGGTGATCGAGCGATCGCCCTCTTCGATGAAGTAGGCGGCGCGCTGTCCGATCGGCATGATGACGTCGACACCGGTGCTGCTGCCGCGGACGCGCATGTTGGACATCACTCGGCGCGGCACGACGGCGCCGGGCATGTCGCGGACCTCGGCGGAGTCGAGCCAGACGTCGAGATCGTCGTCGAGACGTACGCGGACCGATGCACCGGTGCGCTCCATCAGCGGCACGAGCGTGCCCGGCGTGAAGAACCACTTGTACGTGCCGCCGGGAATCGGCTTGCCGATGATGGTGCGGTCGGTGTCGGCGGCAGCCGAGGGTTGCCCGATCTGGACGACGCCAATGGGATCGGTGCGGGCGATGCGGGTGCGTAGCGAATCGAGACGCGCATTGAGCGCGGCGATGGTATCGGCGCGGGAGGTGGGCTGGTTTTCCGGTTTGCGCGGCGCAGGCCCAGGCTTCTGATCGCCGATTAGTCCAATGAGCCGGATAGGGAGCGTCGATCGAGCCGTGTCGCTCCCACGGGCTACGACCAACTCATAGCGCGGCGCGCCGGCCGGTGGATTCGGCAGCCACCCCATGAACGCCCCATTTGGATACACGCGGGCCGGATGACCGTTGATCGTCAAGCTCGCTCGCCCACTGCCGATGGACCCGAAGATGAAGTTCGAGTCGCGCGACGTGATCTGCTGGTTGGCCGACGGGTACTGGACCCTGATCGCCAGCGGGCCATCGACCTCGGGGACGGGCGGCAGCGGCGGGGCCGTTGCAGGGCGTCCGGGCGCCGGAACGGGTGCGGGAGCCGGGGTTGCGGCGGGGCCGGCGCAGGCGATTGCGGCGGCCAGGGGGAGCGCCAGACCGGCGCGCAAGTCACGTAGCAGCGGCATGCGGAGAAGGTAATGATTGGCCCAAACTGACATATAGCGGCGATTTTGTTGACGCCCTTGTTTCGCGCCCCGTATATTCGCGCTCCATGGCCGCTCCCCTCCTATTGTGACACCTCTCGTCGTCTGCGCCTTTTGTGGCCGCGAAAACGAGCCGATGTCTCGTTTCTGCATAGACTGTGGAAAGCCGATCTCGGCGTCCTCAGCTCGTGTAGTTCCGGCATATTCGGGCTCTTCGCCCACCCCTTCCTCCTCCGTCGCCGGCGGCGCGACCGCGGACGCACCATTGCCGAGCGCGGCAGCAGGCTCGGGAGGGCTCATGCCACCGTCGCGCCTCTCGCCACTGGCGCCGTCGAACACCTGTCCCAAGTGCGCGAAGCCGGTCGACGCCGAGTTGCCGTTCTGCGGACACTGCGGCACCAAGGTCACCACTGAGATCTCGACGGGATCGTGCTGGACCTGCGGCGCGACGTACACGCAGGGGATCGACCTCTTCTGCGCCCGCTGCGGCACTCGCGTCGGACAGCGGGTGAGCATGGAGGTCAACAACGCGTTCGGGACGCTCGTGCTGGGCGCGAAGAACCGCGACGTCGGACCCAGGCTCGCGCTGCTCAGCGAGACTGGTGACATCGCGAGCACCTTCTCGCTCGACCGCGGCGAAGCCGTCGTCGGACGTGGGGACGCGGACATCAAGTTCGACGATGTCTTCCTCTCGCCGATGCACGCGCGGTTCGAGCTGCGCGACGGCGAGCTGTGGGTCCGCGACCTGGGATCGCGCAACGGCACGTGGACGTTCATCGAAGCGCCAACCAAGCTCGCCGACTGTGACGTCCTGCTCGTCGGATCGCAATTGCTGCGCTTCCGCAGGCTCGGCTACCCCGGACCGCATCCACCGGAGGCCGACTCCACGCGCCGCATGGGATCACTGGTCCCGAGTGCCGACGTCGCCGTGCTCGAGCAGCTGCGCGCCGACGGCAGCGTGCGCGACACCTTCCATCTCTCCCCCGCCCGCACGGTGCTCCTCGGCCGCGAGGCGGGCGACTGGGTCTTCCCGTACGATCAGACGATGAGTGGCCGACACGCCGAAATCAGAAGTCAGGACGCGGAGTTCTTCGTGCACGATGCGGGCAGCCGCAACGGCGTCGCCTTGGGCGTCCGCGGTGAGCGCTCGGTGCGGAAGGGGCAGCGTGTGCTCGTCGGTGATCAGGTGTTGCGCGTCGAGAGTCTCGGCCTGTGAGTCAGGAGAAGATCTGCCCGACCTGCGGCACGGAGTACCCGGCGAACGAGCGCTTTTGTCCGCGCGATGGCACCGCTTTGCGTTCTCAGAGCGGGAGTACGGATCTCGTCGGCTCGATCATCGCCGAGCGATACCATGTGATCAAGAAGCTGGGCGAGGGTGGGATGGGCCAGGTGTATCTCGCCGAGCATGTGAAGATGGGTCGCAAGAGTGCGGTGAAGGTGATGAACCCCGGGATGGTGAACGACGCCGACGCGATCAGCCGGTTCAATCGCGAAGCGGCGAACGCGAGCCGGATCAATCATCCGAATGTTGCGGGCATCTATGATTTCGGAGAGACCTCCGAGGGTTTGATTTACCTCGCAATGGAGTTCATCGAGGGGGAGTCGCTGACGTCGCTGGTGGAGAAATCGGGAGCGCTGCCGCCGATTCGCGCGGCGAGGATCACGCAGCAGGCGGCGGCGGGGCTACAGGTGGCGCATGACATGGGGATCGTGCATCGCGATCTCAAGCCCGACAACATCATGATCGCGAAGAATCGCGATGGGACGGATCTCGTGAAGGTCGTGGATTTCGGCATCGCGAAGGCGGCAGGTGCCGAGAACCAGAAGGTGACGAAGACCGGCCTGGTGGTGGGGACGCCGGAGTACATGAGTCCCGAGCAGTTGTCGGGCGACAAGCTGGATGGAAAGAGCGACGTCTATTCGCTGGCGCTCGTGGCGTTCAACATGTTCACGGGCAAGCTGCCCTTCCCGAGCGAGACGGCGCAGGAGTCGATGATCATGCGACTCACGGACGAGCCGAAGTCGCTGCGGGAGATGAATCCGAAGGTCATCTGGCCGCCGGCGATCGAGAGCGTGATGAAGCGCGCGCTGCAGCGGAAGTCGGCGGAGCGGTACACGAGCGCCTCGGACTTCGGCAATGCGCTGATCGCGGCGGTGGAGAGCATGCCGAAACAGCAACAGGCCGATGCGACGATGGTGATGGGTGCAGCGGCAGCGACGGCGATGATGCAGCAGCCGCCGGCGACGCGTGTGGATCCGGATGTGGGTGCGGCGGCGCGGCGGTCGATGGCTGGAGCGGCGCAGCCGGCCGCACCAGCTGTGCCGGTGAAATCGAAGATGCCGTTGATTGCCGGCGGTGGCGCGGCGGCAGCGGCGGCCGCGGTGGCTGTGTTCTTCGTGATGTCGAAGGGTGGAACGCCGAGTGTGAAGCCGGATACGACGGCGACGGTACCGCCCGCGGTCACGGGCGCGCCGGTGAACCCGGTGACAGACCCCGCATCGCCGACGTCGCGGCAGAAGGTCAATACGGGAATGCAGACCCCATCACCGAACGCCCTAAACGCGAAGTCATCGATCCCGAAGACGGCTGCTGCCATGTCGAACGGAAGCGCGCCCTCAAGTACTTCCGTCTCTTACATGACTGGACTGGATGCTTTGGCGAGTTCGATAAACGATGAGTCGAGCGCAAGGTCGGCATTGGCGAAGATTGAGGACCTCGAAGCAAAAATTACCCTCCCAGCTGACAAAGCTGCTTTGGCATTTGTCGAAGCGAAGGCCAATATGCTTGCTGTTGGAGCGGAAAAGGGCTGCCGGATGATGCGCCTCATCAATCGTGAACGTCTCAGTGGTACTATGAAATCCGACCTGAATGAAGCGATTCAATCATGCGCAAGTCCGTAGTGGTGAAGGATTGTTGAAGCATCGTTTCTTGAGCCGACGCGCATATGCTAGCTTCGATCCGTGTCCAGTTGGCGAGTAACACGAATCCTTTGGATGTCGGCGAAGTCTGATTGACTACAAGCGCCTTCTGATTGACTATAAACACCTGAGGTGGTATGATGAGCTCCCTTCTTGTTCCCCTAAATAGAGGCGCATCCCATGACATTTCGGAAGCAGCTTATTGCGGTTTCAACATTTGTCATTGCGTTGGGGGCCTTTCATCTGTCGGCTCCAAGTGTTGCGGCGGCCAGCATGGAGAGATGTCCGATGCGAGTCGTGGTACAGTGTATCGCCTTCTGCGACAGAATAGGTCAGGAAGCGACCGACGTCGTTTGCGAAGGAGGTTCCACCACGTGCAGCTGTGGTGTTCCTGGGGATGGCTGAGCGTATCTCGTTGTCAGCCTAAGCTGAGAACGAGCCAAGCGCGAAGTGGCCACCGAACCGACTCCGCACCATTGACCGGCAGCCCAACAGCATGTGAGGAGTGGGAGTCGACGTTGGGTTCGTTCGGTCGCAAGCCCATGGCGACCCCTCGGGTCGCTGATTTTATTCTTGCTGCGCTACGCACTGAAAGCGCGCTCGGCGCTTTATGCTAGGGGGCAATGCTGGGCGCGCTTTTGTGCACACGATTGTGGCGAATGTGACCGCCGTTTTGCGCCTTCGTGCGGACACATTGCAGGTTGATCTGTGAAGAACAACCTTGTCGCCAATGTCGTCACGACACTAATGGTCTGTTGCGCACTCACGGTCACAGCATTCGTTGTTCGCCGAGAGCTGCACACGCCGGCTTCTCCATCCGTCGCCGTCACGCAGGAGTCGGATTGGCGATCGTACGCATCTGATGGTCATCATATTGGCGCCGTCGGTGCTACGGTGACGATCGTGGAGTTCGGAGACTTTGAGTGTCCCGCATGTTCAATTCTGCACCGGCACTTGGAATCGGTCTTTAAGAGCGATAGCTCCGTTCAGCTTCTCTTCCGCCATTACCCGCTGCGCAGTCATCGCTTCGCGCTACCTGCCGTTCGGATTAGTGAATGCGCCGACGAGCAAGGTAGGTTTGCGCAAATGTACGATGTCCTCTTCGACGCCCACGACTCTCTTGGCCTTTCTCCTTGGTCAGTTCTCGGTCAACGCGCAGGAGTAGATACCGTTGCACTAATGCGCTGCTTTCGGAGCGCTTCGCCTAGTCCGGCGCTCGCAAGAGATACGGTCGCAGGAAACCGGCTAGGTATCAGCGGTACGCCGCTCTTGCTGATCAATCAATTCCGTGTCGACGGAGTACCGCCACTTGACTCCCTAAAATCCATTATCGAGAGAGCTCGTAAGACTGCTCTAATACGCCCGGGGGTGTCTTCAACTGACGCCAGCGTTGGGATCGGCAGTCGGAAAGGCTTTGCGAGTGTAACTCAGTGATTGCAGTTGTGGCTCACCGGTCCCGTGCGCGTTGTTTGCGCGTTTCGATAATTTGTCCCTCCAATCTTCGCGCCCACTCCGCGTGACGCCCTCCGCTTCCAACGGTTCCGTAGTCGTCCACGTCTTCGGTCGCACCGACGTGGGGCGTACGCGTGAGCACAACGAGGATGCCTTCGTCGTCGCGGATTTGACGACCGGCAATGCGACATTGCAGCCCGAGGTGCGCACCCACGAGGTGGGCGATCGCGGGTCGCTCTTCATGGTGGCCGACGGCATGGGCGGCGCCGCGGCGGGCGAGATCGCGAGCGCCATGGCCATCGAGGTGGTGCTGCGCGAGTTCACCGGCGCCCTGAGCGCCGGCTCCGCGCCTGACGACGAGTCCTATGCGACGTGGCTCAAGCAGGCGACGGCAGCGGCGAACAAGGAGATCCACGGCTACGCGCTCGAGCATCCCGAGTTCCGCGGCATGGGCACCACTGCGACGATCGCCGCGATCCTCGCCGACACGCTCTTCCTCGCCCAGGTCGGCGACAGCCGGGCGTATCTCGTGCGTGGCGACAAGGCGCTGCAGATCACGAAGGACCAGTCGCTGATGCAGAAGCTCATCGAGGCCGGCGAGATCACCGAGGAGGAAGCCGAGCAGAGCGAGCGGCGCAATATCATCCTCCAGGCGCTTGGCCCCGAAGCCAACATCAAGGTGGACCTCACGAGCCAGCGCGTGCGCAAGGGCGACACGCTGATCATCTGCAGCGATGGGTTGAGTGGCCAGGTGCGCATCGATGAAATTGCGCGCGTGGTGTCGGAGGAGCCGGACCTGATGGCGGTGTGCAAGCGATTGATCGATCGCGCGAACGAGGCCGGTGGGCCGGACAACATCACGGTGATCGCGGCGCGCTTCGAGGGCGATGGACTGACGGCGCCATCGAATGGCGACGACGTCGGGCATCGTGTCTATCGGCTGTCGACGGACTCCGGGCAGGTGCAGGCGCAGCGTATCACGGGGCCGACGCCGGGCGCGGCGGATCGTCGTCCGACGGCGAAGCTCGCGCAGCCGTTGGTGGTGCCGCTCGAGGCACCGGAGCGAATGACGCCGACGTTGCCGATTCCGATGGTCTCGATTCGGCGGAAGACGCGCGGATCGCTCATCGCGTTGGCGTTGCTGGTCATCCTGCTCGCCGGCGCGACGTGGTGGGTGTACAGCGCGGCGTCGTCGGTGGTGCAGACGAAGCCGGAACCGTCTGCCACGAAGACGCCGTGACGATCGAGCTCCGCGTCCTGAGCGGGACTCGCGCTGGTACGCGCGAGCAGTTCGAGAAACCGGTGGTGACGGTGGGTCGCGATCCGCAGAGCGACCTGCACTTCGATGCGCAGACGGAGTTGGACGTCTCGACGCGGCATGGCGAGCTTCGCTACGCGGACGGCGCGTGGACGATCCACGATCAGGGCAGCACGAACGGCACGTTCGTCAACGGTGAGCGCGTCGGTGATTCGCATCGCCTGAGCGACGGCGACGTGGTGAGCTTCGGCGCCAACGGCCCGCGTGTGGAAGTGCGCGGTATCGGTGCGGCCACGGGTGCTGCACCGGCGACGGCATTGCGACCGAGTGTGCCCATCTCGGCGGGGAGTGCGTCGAAGCCTCGCCTGGATACGTCGATGCGCGTGGCGGTCGCGGTGGAGGAGCAGACGCGATCGCTGCGGCGAAACTTCATGATTGCCGGTGGCGCGCTCGTCGCCGCGGGCGTGTTGGGATTCGTGCTGTGGCAGCGACAGGTGTCAGCGCGCGAGACGGCGTTGGTGGCGATGTTCGCGAAGGCGGAGAGCACGATGGCCACACTCCAGCAGTCAGCGACAACGCGACGTCCGGGCGACTCGCTCTACGCGGCGGCCTTGAAGGACACGCTCGAGGCGCGGAAACGCGACCTTGCAAACGCACGCGAGATGATCGCGAACGGAACGGCGACGGCGGGCGGAGTGGAGCAGCTGTCGCGCAGGCTGAGTCGCGCGCAAGTGATGCAGCAGTCGGTGTCGGCGGTGTCGAAGGTGCACGAGCTGAACGACGCCGCCGTGGCGATGCTGGCGAGCGACTTCGACGGAAAGTTCCTCGCCGGCACCGCGTTCGGGATCACGCGGAACGGCCTGATGGTCACCAACAAGCACACCGTGCAGACGGAAGCGGGAGTGCCGGCGCAGCGGATGATGGTGATCTACGCGAACACGAAGAAGTGGCTGCGCGCAAAGGTCGTGCGCGTGAGTGACACGGATGACCTGGCGCTGATCCAGGTGGAGGACGCTGGCACGTATCCGGTGGTGGCGGGGGTGAGCCGAGCGGGTGCGGAGGCGAACGTCGGTGCGCCGGTGGCGTCGATCGGCTATCCGGGCGCGACGGACACGCCGATGGAAGGCTCGGGGATGAACATCACGGCGCGGACGACGAGCACGCCGGGCACGGTGAGCAAGCGTCTCGATGACGTGATCCAGATCGACTCGTACGCGGGGCATGGCTCGAGCGGGAGTCCATTGTTCGACGCGACGGGAAACGTGGTGGGCGTGATCTGGGGCGGCGCGAAGGAGAGCAACGGGCGGATCGTCTACGCGGTGCCGGCGCAACGGCTGTCGGCGTTCATCGGGGCTGAGGGGGCGGGGATCATTCGATAACCCGTCATCCGTCCTTCGTTTTCCGTCGCGCGTGTTCCTACCCGTTCTCCGCAATCGGTTGTCGGTATGCGTGATCCGTTGTCCGCTCGGTCTCGACGGACGGCGAATGACGATTCACGGACAACGGACACGGACAACGGACACGGAAAACGGGTTGGAACACGCGCGACGGAACACGAAGGACAGAGGTCGTTCCGTGCTCAAGCGAGCGATACCAGTACTCCGGTTTCCGCCATCCCAGCTCCCGAACCCGCAAAGACTTCCGCCACTCGCCCAGTCTCCTCCTCGTAGCGAGCCGCGATGTCACGCACGACGGATTCGGCATCCTCGGTGCCAAGGATGGCCACAGTACCGCCACTACCGCCGCCGGTGATCTTCGCGCCGTAGAGACCACTGCGCACCCCAGACTCCCGCACCATCTGCACGAGACGGTCGGTGCCGTCACTACCCAGTCCGCACGCGCCGTAGCTTGCATGCGACGCATACATCAATTGACCCATCTCCGACGCAGCGGCCGGCGAGTCGGCCAGCGTGGCGAGCAAAGTCGCGAAACGCTCGACCCGCGCGTTCTCGCGCACCGGATGCGACGTCGCCTGACGGACCGGATATGAGCGATCCGGATGCACACGCGTGACGGAATCCGTGATTCCGCCGTACTGCGCCAGGAAGTCCTCACCCAGCATGTGCTCCGGCAGCTGCACCTCGAAGCTCGAGGTGAATTCTTCCTCCGCGATATTCGCGAGGTAGCCATTCCATCGATCGTCGCCGACGCGCAGGCGATCGCCCGCCTGCTCCGCACGGAACCCGGACATCGCCGCAATCATCCGATAGCCCATGAACGCCGCCGTGCGCACCGTGCCGTAATCCGCGCCCGTGACCGCATGGCGAATTCCCGAATCGATGCCATAGAAACGAAAACCCGCCGGCACGGCGACGTGACCTTCGATCGTTGCCGGCTGACAACGTAGTCGCAGGAGGTGATCTCGCCACCCACACGCGCTCGTCATCTGGTCCATCACACCACATGGTGCGCGCGCGACGTGATTCTCCGCCCACTGGCTCGCCAGCGCGATCTCCGGCGCGGAGAGGTCCGCGCCATACGCCGCTGCGATCGCCGCGAGCGACGACACCTCGAGCGCCGCGGAGGAGCTCACCCCCTTCCCCTCCGGCACATTCGACTCGACGAGCATGCGGAAGCCGAGCGACGCGTCGCGCACGCGGTCGGCGTTGCGCACAAGCACGGCGTGCGCGACACCGAAGACGTAGGCCGCCCAATGACCGACCCGGTTGACGGAGAAATACTCGGCGATGCTCTCCGGCGTGCTCGCGGCGCCGTGGAGGAATTCTTCGAGACGAACGCTCACTTGATACTCGTGACCATCGCGAACCGACACGACCTCGATGGTGGGCTCCTGCGTCGGTTGCACCATCGCCACCGTGTGGCGATCCAGCGGAAGCTGAAGTACCAGCGAGCCACTATAGTCGGCGATGCCACCCATGACGTCGAGCCGGCCGGGCGCGCGCGCGACGAACACCGGCGCACCAGGCGTGAGGAACTCCTTCCTCGGCGTCACCGACCGCTTCACAGACCGTAGCGCTTCAACGCGCCATGCAGCGCCGGCTCCAGGCGTTCGCGCAGACGCGTATTCGCGTAGGCAACCCACGCGACGTCGGTCTCGAGGTCGATAGGTGAATCGATGAGGTGTCCGGATGCGTCGGTCACGGCGATCCCGAGCTCCTCGGCGATCAACACCGTGCAGAGATCGTAGGGATGACAGCAGAGCGGATGCGGCAGGCCGCGCTCAC
>JBDSML010000034.1:0-5896 GCA_039915865.1 Gemmatimonadaceae bacterium
CGCGGCGCGGGCGTCACGAGCAACTCACCGTCAATGAGCTCGTAGCGCGGCCAGTGACGCTCCTCATCAGTGAGCTCACGCACCTCGGCGGCTGTCCAGCGACGGGCGTGTGCGGGCATACCCATAGTCTGCTCGGCTCGGCGAAGGAAACGCAAGCGGTCATCGCCCAATGTCGCCGCGTGGCCGGCAGATCCGTCACCAATCGCCCGCTTGGCGAACCAAAAAGGGCGTGACGCTTTGCACGGACTATTGCCTCACGCGTCGAGACGGAGTGTCAGGGCACTGGGACTTCCAAGTCTTTGCAGATCTTTCGCGCCAAGAAGTCCTTGATCTCACGATGCCGCGGGACTGTGCTCACCTTCCGCGACGCATCGTGCACGTAGATAGAATGGCTGCCGCCTTCCCGAAGGAGGCGACAGCCATTGGCTTCCAAGTGGCGGATGAGATCGATCCGCTTCACGCGCGGCTACGCCGTGAGCCGCTCGCGGATTACTTCCGCTCCGCCAAGCTCTTCCTCCGACAACGCACGGTTGGCCATGAGCACGAGTTCGACGGCTTCGCGTAGGTTGGCGCGGGCCTCGTCCAAAGTCTCGCCTTGGGAATTGGCGCCGGGCAACTCCTCGACAAAGGCGACATAGCCGCCCTCGGGCGCCTTGCGAAACACAGCAGTCAGTTCCAGCGACATGAGACCTCCTTGGCAGATGCTTCAATATACGGATACGTCAGGTGGATGTCTTCACCCTTGGTGACGAGACCGAAGCCATCGGCGGCGCCCAGATCACGGCATCACGTGCTTCGCCGAGTCCGAGATTGATGACGCGCGAGGATACGGGATAAGGGTCCGCCAAATCGCGCGCGAATCGCGTCGATAGATTCTCGTCGAAGAGCAGCTTCACGGCATGCCTTCCTTGGCGGTGCGGCTGGCTTATGTCGCCGGCAGGCTGCTGGACCGACGTTGCCGGTCAGCCGCAAACGCGAGGCACGCGCGGATGTCGTGTGGCGTGAGTTGGGGGAAATCCGCCACGAGCCGCTGCCTCGGTCATGCCCCAGGCCAGATATCCGAGGACGTCGCCGACCGTGATACGCGTCCCGCGAACGACGGGCTTAGGTGTCCCGCGGGGGGGGGAAGGCAACCCGACCTATTTGGACCTACTGAACACTCCGGGTGCAGCATCTCTCAACGCTCATCCATGTAAAGTCCGCGTGATTCCAGAAGCCTGCAGTTGCAGGACTCATTCGATTCTCGAGAGACGGTTCGCAAGAGTCACCCAACTCGCGATTCACTGCTCGAGAACTAGGTCGCCCGACGCCCACGCAGATGCGCATTCCCCTCCGACCCCAACACTGAATCCGGATCGAGATTCACGAACTCTATTGTCCCCGCCGCGTCGACCTCGCACCGATAGATCAACACCCCCGCATCCGCTGCCCACTCCCGCCTCCGTCCAAGCAGCTCAACCGCATCCGCCTCCTGCTGTTTCCGCAGTTCCGCAACCGGAGCCCAAGGCAGCTTCCGCTTGTAGTCTGCACAAGCCGCCTCAATCCGCCCTCCGGCAGCCGGCCCGTGAAACAGTAGAATGACGCGCTTCACCGCATGCAGCACCACCAGATACTTGCACTCCGCGCACATCTTCTCCGCGCGATCGAAATCTGATCCGCTCGCCGACAGCGCCCCTCCGCCCCCAGGCACATAGAAGCGATCGTACTGCGTGATCTTGAGCTCACGAGCGAGAAACGCATCCGTCGCCTGCTGCAGCCGCCCGTCCGAACAGGCAACCACGAGCGCATTCGGACGTGCCGGAGTCCACTTCAGCGGGGTATCAGTGGCCATGCGGTAATTGTCGTCGCCCCAATATGCTCCGGCAAGACGCTTGACTTGCCCGCGCGCCAGAACACACTTCGAATCATGTCCTTCGTTTCACCTGTTTTTGCTGCAAACTTGGCCGTTCCGTCGCCCTCGCAGCGCAGCGCCATCGAGGCCGACCCGCACGCCCTGCTCGTGCTCGCCGGCCCGGGCGCGGGCAAGACCTACTGCCTCATCGAACGCATCCGCTTCCTCATCGAGGAGCACGGCTTCGACCCGGCACGCATCTGCGCCTTCACGTTCACCAACAAGGCGGCCGGCGAGATCACTCATCGCCTTCATGACCGACTCGGTGAACGGGCCGAGAAGATCAAGAGCGGCACCATCCACGCCTTCTGCGCGGAGCTGCTGCGCGAATTGGGAGCGGACGTCCTGCTGGAGCCGGGCTTCGGCATCGCGGACGAGGAGTATCAGCTCAACGTGCTGCGTCGCATCGAAGGACCACGCAAATGGCACCGCAGCGTCCTCACGCGCTTCTCGGCCCATCGTCTCCGCGGCGATCCGCTCCAGCACAACGACCTGATTCTCTTTCATCAGTACGAGCAGTTTCTCACGGATCGCAAGCTGGTCGACTTCGATCAACTGGTGATCAAGGCCGCCGAGTTGCTCGAGCAGCCGGGTGCTGCTGCGTCGATGCTAAGAAACCGGTGGGACGTCGTGCTCGTCGATGAATTCCAGGACTTGAATCCGGTGCAGTATCGCGTCGTCGCCGGATTGGCGCGTGACCACAAGCACGTCTTCGCGGTGGGCGACGACGAGCAGTCGATCTACTCGTGGGCGGGCGCGGATTCCAAAGTGTTCCGGAGTTACGTCAACGAGTTCGACATCGGCGTCGACAGGATCATCTATCTCGAGGAGAATCGGCGCTGCCCACAGGATGTCTTCGCGCTGGCGCGCAAGCTCATGCTGTCGAACACGCCGATCTTCGCGAACCGTATCGTCCCGCGCGCGGACAACGTCTCGACGTTTCCCATTCGCACCTTCGGGTTCGAGACGGACGACGAAGAGGAACAGTGGATCGTCGACGACATTCGCGCGGACCACGACGAGCACGGCCACCGCTGGGGCGACGTCGCGCTGTTGTATCGCAAGCACGACATCGGAAGCCGGCTCGAGGCGGCGTTTCTCAACGCGGGCATTCCCTGCCGTCTCGCACAGGGGCGCGCGCTCGCAGACGATCCGGTTGTCGCATACGTGTTGGCGGCGACGCGCGTGATGGCGTATCCGGACGACGTCGTCTATCGCGACGCGTTCCTCAAGGTGTTGCTGCCGAAGGCGCTCTTCCTCGAAGCGCAGGCGGAGGCGGAGCGCAATCAGCTGGAGTTGCGCGTCTTCCTGCGACAGAAGGCGCACCGGCTGCCGAAGAAGGACGCCACCGCGCGTCAGATTCGCCGAGCGTTGACGGAGTGGAAGAATCTCGAGGCGGTGGGGAAGCAGCACAACACGCTCACGGGTCTCATCACGGAGTTGTTGTCGCGCCGAGTGGGCAAGCTGCGTTCGGTGCTGGACGAGCGGCACGATGAGCTCAGCGATCCGGCGACGTTGGCTGATGTCGTCGCACTCGCCGATCGGCTGCGTCGGGCGCGCGAGCAGCGCATCGAGGTGTGGATCGAGCCGATGAAGGGAATGGACATCCCGCTCAAGGGGATGCTCTCGGAGATCGGCATCAAGGCGGAGCGCGGCGTCGCGCCGCCGGGCGCCGAGCAGATCACCGCGACGGATGTGCCGTCGGTGGGCATTGCGCTTGGCGTCTTCAAGGCGGCGCAACTGGTCGAGATGAGCGACATCCGCTCGACGTTCACGAGCTTCACGGCGTTCGATCTCGAGACGACGGACAGGGACACGTCGAAGGCGGAGATCGTCGAGATCGCGGCGGTGCGCGTGCGCGACGGACAGATCGTCGATGAATATCACGTCCTCGTGAAGCCGCGCGTGCCGTTGACGGCTGGTGCGGAAGCGGTGCACGGCATCAGCAACGCCGAGCTGGTCGACAAGCCGTACTTCGAGGAGATCTGGCCGGCGTTCCGCGCGTTCTGCGGCAACGACGTCATCGTCGCCCACAACGGCTACGACTTCGACTTCCGCATCATCAGCCGCATGGCGCGCGAGATCGGCGCGAAGTTCGACCTCACGATGTACGACTCGCTGCCGCTCTCGCGCGAGCTGGTCACGACGAGCAACAAGCTCGTCAACCTCGCTCGGCAATTCGGCATCGACGCGGGCCAATCGCATCGCGCGCTCGACGACACGCGTGCGCTGGCGAAGGTGCTCCTCGCGCTGAACGAGATGAAGCTCATGCGCGCGCGGAAGACGGCGCTCGTCGACCTGCTGGGCCATCTGGGCATCGCGTTGGCGCTGTCCGACGAGAAGACGCTCTGTGAGGAGGCCCTGCTCTTCAAGGGCATCTCGACGCCGTTCGCGCTGGGCGCCTACAGCGGTGCGCTGGACTGGTATGAACGCGAAACGGGCGACGACATCACCATTCCGGGCGCCGATGAGATCATCGACCTGTTGGGCGGCGCGGAGCGGATGGTGAAGATCCGGAAGGTGAAGACGGCCGACGAGCGCTATCCGGCGGCGATGATGCGGATGCGGCGGCTCATCGCCGAGATTCCCGATGGACCGCTCGAGGCGCAGCTGACCCTCTTCCTCGAACGCGCCGTTCTCTCGAAGTTGGATGGGCAGGAACCGGAGCGGATGCGGGTGAATCTCCTCACGCTGCACTCGACGAAGGGGCTGGAGTTCTCGCGCATCTATGTCGTGGGCACGGAGGACGACCAGCTTCCGGGCGGCTCGGGGAGCAAGCCGCCCAAGCCGGAGGAGATCGAGGAGGCGAGGCGGCTGCTGTACGTCGGCATGACGCGGACGCAGAATCGGCTGGTGATGACGCGAGTCGTGAATCGGGGCGGCAAGTTGACGGGCGGCCACCGCTTCCTGGACGAAATGGAAATCGAACCGAAATCACCATGACGAAGCAGGAATGGAAGGTCGCGGTCGGCGGCGATGAGGTTTCGGCGGTCTACGAGCCGGCGACGGGCCCGGAGAAAGGCGTCTTCGTTGGAGCACATGGCGCGGGGGGCAACATGTCCGACCGCATGGTGCTCGCGACGGCGAACGCCATGCGCGCACAGGGGTTGGGAGTCGTGCGGTTCAACTTCCCCTACAAGGAGAAGAAGAGCAGCCGTCCGGACGCGATGCCGAAGCTGATGGCGACGGTGTCGGCGGTGGTGGCGCGTGCGCGAGCCGACCTGGCGCCGCAGAAACTGGTGATCGGCGGGCGGTCGATGGGGGGACGGGCCTGCTCCATGCTCGCATCCGAGGGCTTCGACGCCGACGGGCTATTATTGCTCGCGTATCCGTTGCATCCGTCGGGTCGCCCGGAGAAGCTTCGCGACGCCCATCTGAGCACAATTCGCATGCCGGTACTGGCATTCAGCGGCACTCGCGATGCACTGTGTACGCGCGCGTTGATGGAGCGGACGCTGGAAACGGTGGCCACGCCGTGGAAAATGGTGTGGATCGACGGGGCGGATCACAGCTTCCACGTGCTCAAGTCGTCGGGCCGCACGGATGATGATGTCATGCAGCAGATCGCGCGGGAGAGCAGCGAGTGGGTGGGTGAATTGCCGTCACGCGCCTGATCCTTATCTATTGCCTACAGGGGTAGTGTCATGCGGACTGTTCGTCGTGGGGAAGCGGCATATCTCGAGCTGATGCGCGAGGCCAAGGCGCAGTTCGACGCCGAGATTGCCAAGAACAAGGAGAAGGGGAAGACGGGACGTCCGCGGAAGGAAGTCGCGCCGGTGGTCGTCGAGGACGACGACATCGAGATCGACTTCAGCGACGTCGTGCCGGAGGCCGAGGCGAAGGAGATTGCCGCGGCGGTAGCGGCGAAGCCGACGCCGAAGGCTGCCGCGCCGGCGCCCAAGGCGGCACCGGCGGCGAAGGCCGCGGCTCCGGCCAAGGCGGCCGCACCGGCGAAGAAGGCACCCGCGGCGAAGAAGAAGGCCGCCACCGCGCCCTCGAAGGCAA
>JBDSML010000058.1:0-43663 GCA_039915865.1 Gemmatimonadaceae bacterium
GTCAATCGAGCTGGAACTCGTTCTGCCATTCGACGTCCTCCTTCCATTCAGTCTGGCTCGCCTTCTCGAGCAGGAACGGCCCGAGGACGAGACTGTCGATGTGCGTCCGCATGAAGCAGCGGTAGGCGTCTTCCGGCGAGCAGACGATCGGCTCGCCGCGGACGTTGAACGATGTGTTGACGACCACGGCGCATCCCGTGAGCTCGCGGAACGCATCGATGAGGTCGTAGTAGTCGGGGTTGGTCTCGCGACTGACGGTCTGCACCCGCGCAGAGTAGTCGATGTGCGTGATGGCCGGAATGTCGGACCGCAGCAGGTTGAGCTGCTCGATGCCCCACACCTTGCTGCCCCCCTCCGGCATCGGGATCTGTCGTTCCTTCTTCACGGGCGCGACGAGCAGCATGTACGGCGACTCGCAGTCCATCTCGAAATACTCGCTCACGTGCTCCTCGAGCACGCTCGGTGCGAAGGGACGGAAGCCCTCGCGAAACTTGATCTTGATGTTCATCTGCGCCTGCATGCGCGGGCTGCGCGCGTCGCCGATGATGCTGCGGCAGCCGAGCGAACGCGGGCCGAACTCCATGCGCCCGTTGAACCAGCCGATGATCTTCTCGTCGGCAATTTGCCGCGACACACGGTCCAACATCGTCGCCCGATCGAGCCGTTCGTACGACGCGCCCGTCTTCTTGAGGAACGCCTCGATCTCGTCCGGCGTGAATGACGGTCCGAGGTACGCGCCCTTCATGCTGTCCTTGCCTGGCGTGACCTTGCGCGGGCGCTGGAGGTAGCGATGCGAGATGAGCTGTGCGACGCCGAGCGCACCACCGGCGTCGCCGGCGGCAGGCTGAATCCAGAGCTTCTTGAAGGGACCGTCGCGGAGCAGCTTTCCGTTGGCGACGCAGTTGAGCGCGACGCCACCGGCGAGACAGAGATTGTCCATCCCCGTCTCCTTCTGCACCGAGGTCGCCATCCGCATGACGATCTCCTCGGTGACCACCTGCACCGACCGCGCGAGATCCATCTCCTTCTGCGTGAGGTTCGTCTCGGACACGCGCGGCGGGCCGCCGAACAGGTCGTTGAAGGCCTCGTTGGTCATCGTGAGGCCGCTCAGGTAGTTGAAGTACTTCTGGTTCATCGTGAACGACCCGTCTTCGCGGAGGTCGATCAGGTGCTTGTAGATCAGGTCAACGTACTTCGGCTCGCCATAGGGCGCGAGGCCCATGACCTTGTACTCGCCGGAGTTGACCTTGAAGCCGGTGTAGTACGTGAAGGCCGAGTACAGCAGGCCGGGTGAATCCGGCCAGCGCAGCTCGCGGAGGATCTGGAGATCCGAACCCTTCCCCACACCGGTTGTCGCGGTGGCCCATTCGCCGACGCCGTCCATCGTCAGGATGGCGGCTTCCTCGAACGGCGACGGAAAGAACGCGCTCGCCGCATGCGACTCGTGGTGCTCGGCGTAGAGCATCAGGCCTTCATACCCGCCGAGATTCTTTCGCAGGTCCCGGTCGGTGAAGAGCTTCTCCTTCACCCACATCGGGCCGGCCATCAGGAAGGAGCGAAAGCCTGCGGGCGCCACGGAGAGATACGTCTCGAGGATGCGCTCGAACTTGAGCAGCGGCTTGTCGTAGAAGCCGACGTGCGTGAGGTCCGCGGTGGTGATGCCGGCTTCGCGAAGACAGTAGTTCACGGCATGCGTCGGGAAGCGCTCGTCGCCTTTCTTGCGCGAGAAACGCTCCTCATGCGCGGCAGCGATGATCTCGCCGTCGCGCAGCAGGCACGCCGCGCTGTCGTGATAGTAGGCGGAAAGGCCAAGTACGTACTCGTGAGGCACCGATTGCTGGGTTCGGGGGGCGACGCTGTCAGCCGAAGATAGCCATCTCGGGCCGCGAGACCGGCGAACAATGACGATTTCGTGGGTGAGTTCGTTTCTGACGCCCTGATCTGGCGCCCGAATTTCGCATTGCGGCCATGACCGCCGTCACGCCAACGGCCTAGAGTCCCAGTCCGCGCGCGATCAGGGCCTTCTGGATCTCCGAGGTTCCCGAGTACAGCGTCCCACCGACTGCATCTCGCAGGTCGCGCTCCGCTTCATACTCGGTCATGTAGCCGTAACCGCCGTGTATCTGCACCGCGTCGAGACAGGACTGAATCCACGCCTCGCCAAGATGGAGCTTCGCCAGCGACGCCTCGACGCTTGCCGAGCCGCCCTGCTGCTTGGCCCATGCGGCGCGATACAGGATCAGGCGCGACGTCTCCAACCGCAGCTTCATCATCGCCAGCCGATTCGATATTGACTGGAACTCGGCGATGGGCTTCCCGAACTGTTCGCGCTGTTTGGCGTACTTCACGCACGTCGCGATCTGGCGATCCATGGCGCCGAGGCAGGGCGCCATGATGCAGGCGCGCTCCCACTCCATGGAGTCGTTGAAGATCGTGGCGCCGCGGCCCTCGCGTCCGAGCCGGTTCTCGACCGGCACGACACAGTCCTCGAAGATGAGCTCCGCCATCGGCGACGTCGTGAGCCCCATCTTCTCGATCTTCTTGCCGACGCGAAATCCCGCCATGCCCTTGTCGACGAGAAAGCCGGTGATCCCCATGACGCCCATGCTGCGATCGATCGTGGCGAAGACGAGAAAGACATCGGCGATCGTGGCGTTGCTGACGAACGTCTTCGTGCCATTGAGGACGTAGCCGTCGCCCTTTCGCTCAGCCGTCGTCCGCAGGCCGAATGCATCGGAGCCGGAGTCGGGCTCGCTCATGCCGTGCGCGCCGATGATCTCGCCGCTGCAGAGACGGGTGAGATAGCGCTGCTTCTGCGCGTCGCTGCCCCAGCGGTCGATCGGCATCTGCACGCTCCACATCTGCGCGTTGAGGCCGAAGAGCAGACCACCATCCTTGCAGCCGCTGCCGAGCGCCTCCATCGCCAGCACGGTGGTGAGGGCGTCCTGCCCGCTCCCGCCGTATTCCGCCGCAAAGGGAAGTCCCTGAATGCCGAAATCAGCGCACGCGCGCCAGAAGTCGAGCGAGAACTTGCCGTCGCGATCGCGACCGATCAGGTCGTCGTTGAGTGAGCTCTTCGCGAAGGCACTCGTTGCATCTCGCAACTCGAGCTGCTGGGCCGACCAGGAGAAATCCACGTTAGACCATCGCCTTGAGCACCTGATAGTCGATCTTGTCGGTCGACGTCCGCGGCAATCCATCGACGAAGCCGAAGAGGTCGGGCACCATGTATCTGGGCAGCTTCTCCATCGAGAACTGCTTGAGCTGGATGAGCGACAGCTTCTCGCCGCCCTTCACTGAAAGGAATGCCTTGATGCGCGTGCCGGAATCCGGATCGGCGATCGCGATGACGGCGACTTCGCGGGCGGCCGGATGCGTCGCCAACCCGGCTTCGATCTCACCAAGCTCGATGCGATAGCCACGACGCTTCACCATCCGGTCGCGACGGCCGTGAAAGATGAATCCCTCGTGCGGGTCCTCGAGCACGAGATCGCCGGTGTGATACCACCGCACGCCATTCCCATCGGTGAGAAAGACGCGCGCGTTCGTCTCGGGCAGATTCCAGTAGCCCTGCATGATGCCGTCGCCGGAAACGATCAGCTCACCTTCGTCCCCCTTCGCAACGTCGGTACCATCGGGCTCCACGACGCGACACGCGACATTCGTCGTGCTGTGGCCGATCGGAAACGGGTCAGTGCGTTCAGGCGGCAATGTCGACGGCACCTCGTAATACGTGCAGACGTTCGTCTCCGTCGGGCCGAACAGGTTGAAGTAGCGCGGATGCGGCAGCTGCGCCTTCACGGCGCGGAACTGCGGCACCGGAAACACCTCACCCGCGAACAAGACGAGACGCAGCGCGCTGTAGTCATGGCGATCGAGCTTTCCGTACGTCGCCAGGAAGTTCAGGATCGACGGCACCGAGTACCACACGCTGATCTTCTGCTCGGCGATCACCTGCGCGAGCGCGAGCGGCTCCTTGCCGAGCGCCTCGCCGATGAGCACGAGGCGCGCCCCGTGCTTGATCGGCACGTAGATGTCGAGGATCGAGAGGTCGAAGTGAAAGGGCGCGTGCGACGAGAAGGTGTCGGTCTCCGTCGGAGAAAAGACGTCCGAGCACCAGTGCACGTAGCTCGCGCCAGCGCGATGCGTGAGCATCACGCCCTTCGGCTTGCCCGTGGATCCCGACGTGTAGAGGATGTACGCCAGCTCGTCGTCCGACGGATACACCGTCGCGGCAACAGCTGCCGGATCCGTCGCGGCCTCGGAGCTCAACATCGCGGACAGCGGGAAGCCGTGACACTCGGCTGGTGCAACGAGAATCTTCGGACTCGCACCGAGCTTCTGGAGCTCAGCGCGCAGCGCGCCCTCGAGCCGCTCCTCGGTGATGATCACCTTCACCGAGCAGTCGTTCAGCGTGTATGCGCATCGCGGTGCCGGCGCTTCCGGGTCGACCGGCACGTACGCCGCGCCCGTCTTGAGGATGCCGAAGATCGACGCCACGGAGTCGATCGACTTGTGCATGTAGACGCCGACGCGATCGCCCTGTTCTACGCCGAGATGCGCGAGACGATCACGGACGCGATCGGAGAGCTCGGCGAGCGCACGATATGTGATCGTGCGACCGGCCGGCTCCTGGACGGCCACGCGGTCGGCGTGGAGCGCCGCGGCGTGGTCGAGCAGGGCGTGCAGCGTGCCGGTCATGTCAAGCGCCGGCGGGCTTTTTCGACTGGACGAGCTTCGCGATGTCGGCGAGCGTGCCCATGCGGCTCGCGTCGGTCTCGTGCGCGGCCAGCTCGATCTTGAACCGCTCCTCGAGGAACGACACCAGCTCGAGCGTCGCCAGCGAGTCGAGGATGCCGGTCGACATCAGCGGCGTCGACGGCGTGAGTGCAGCGGGGTCCTCGCCCGGCAGGAAGCGCTCGAGGATGAATTCCTTCACGGTGCGAATGATGTCGTCCATTTATTTCTCGATCCCCAGTTTGAGCTCTGCATCGCGACGCTTGAACTCGGCGTAGAGTCCGTCCGCGATCACCTTCATGCCCTTCGCATTCGGATGGTTGTCCCACGAGCCGATGCGAAGGTCGTTGCGCTGCTGTCCGTCAAAGATGCTCGACAGCGTGATGACGACAAAGCCCGCCTCGCGAGCACTCTTCAGCATCGGCGAATCGGCAATCATCGTGTCGACGGGAAACATACCATCGACGAACACGGGAATGGCGCCGTGCGCGCGCGCCTCATTCGCCGCGTGATGCATCGCCCAATCGATGATCACATCCACCGACTCGCCGACGCGCAGCTCGACTTCACGCGTGGGCATGCGCGCGCCGAGGCCGACAGCCTGCACCGTCTTGCGCAAAAGAGTGGATGGCACCGGCAATCCCTCGCCCGGATAGTCCGTCACCCCTGCCCGTGCGACGATCGCCAGAAGATCGGGGTAGACCTTGATGGTTCCGTCGGAGAGGGCCTTCGTGACGTGGCGAATCACCGGGCCGTTTGGCTGGCGACCATCCGTGAGCACGACGAGGTCGGGATGGAACTTGTAGACGCGATCGTCGAGCATCCGGACCTGGTGGAGCAGCGAATACGCGGCGACGCCGAAGTTCATCACCTCGTAGTGGCGTCCCGGTGCTGCCGTCGCATTCAACTCCGGCTCGAGCATGGCGTCGTATGTCTCGTTGTCGCCTACGCCGGAGCCCATCGTGAACGACGGTCCGAGCATCGCGATGCGCGACGTGCCGGCGGGCTTTTCCAGCGTGTAGTCCTGATCGCGCATGCCCCACTCGTTCGTCGTCACCGTCTTCCCCATCACCTGCGCCTGCGTGTTCGGCGTGAGGTCGTAGCCGAGGAAGTCGTTGGGCAGCTTGCGGTACGCCTTGGTCGACGAGAGGGGGATCAAACCCCTCGGCCGGTTCTCGACGACATTCCACACCTGCATGCTGAGGCGGCCGCGGTTGTCGAGATTTTCGTAGTAGCCCTTCTGCTGGATGGCGCGGTCGCTCTTGTTGAGCGACGCCGACTGCAGCGAGCGGACGAAGCCAGCCGTGCGCGGTCCGGCCTGATCCTGCAGCGACGGAATGCTCAGGACGAGCAGCACCGCGAGGACGGCGAGCGTCTGCACCGAAGGCAGTGAGTAGATGGGCACGGGGCCTGTCTTCACGGCGACGGGCGCATCCCAGACGACGCCCGTGATGGCGACACCGACGACGAGCAGCGAGACGACGATGATGACGTCGCGCGCACCGACGTTCGTTGTCGCGCCCCACATCCACATCCAGTCGACGAGCGAGTCGGCGCTCCAGAGCGACCAGAGTACGCAGAGCAGTGCGAAGGTGCCCATGGTCTTCATCGCCAGCGACGCGCTCCAGCGATGCTTCCTGGCGCCGAGGGTCCGCTTGCGTCCGCGCTTCGTCTCACGAAGGGTGTTGATGACGACCAATCCGCCCAGCAGCCCCCAGAAGATGATGTCCTGCGGCGTGATGGGAAATTCGGAGCGAAGCCAGAACCACTGGTACGAATGGAGCGCCCACGTCGCCACGAAGACGAGGAGGGTGGATACGATGAGCGCCGTGCGGTCGCCCATCTTTCTCGTCCGGAAGTAGCTGGGATAGAACACCAGCTTCATCATGAAGTCCTTCCAGTAGATGTTGATGCGCCGCCAGTAGTCGGAGATGCTCGAGGCCAGGAAGTAGAGCCGATGCGTCTCCGGCAGGTGGAAGCCGAACAGGTGAAGGATGCCGACGATGAGGTGGAACTGTCCCGACACGCGGAGATAGAGGAAGAACACCGCGAGCAGCGACTGCACGACGTCACCGAGGGAGCGGATCTCCGAGGTGTCGAGCGTGAAGTGGAGATAGACGAGGCGATACAGCAGCAGGTGCACCAGGCCGCGGACGATCCACTTCACGCCGCGCTGGTAGATGAGCGCTGCGTCGGCATCGTAGTGCGTGCGGCCGTACGTGGTGTAGTCCACCACCGGGAAGAGCGGGTAGCAGACGTTGGGCAGCATGAAGAAGTACGACAGTGTTCGCGCGACGGTGGGCGGCGTGTCGTCGTGCTTCAAGGCATGGATGTAGACGGCGAGGCGGAACATGAACATCGAGCCGAGAATCGGCCACACGCCGGGCGCGAGCACCGCCGGGCCGATACCCGCGCGCGACACCGCGAAGATGGCGCCGAGTGCCAGCACGACGGCGATGCGGATGCCGAAGCTCACGGGCAGGTGGCAGGCGCCGATCAACAACAGTCCCGCGCCGACGAGCATCGGTCCGTCGCGCAGGCCGAACACGAGTCCGATACCGGCAAACGAGACGGCCGTGAAGAACGCCATCCGGTACTTGAGCGGCAGCAGGGCGTGAATGGGAAACGCGACCGCGGCGAGCAGGAACACGTTGTAGAACGTGCGGCTCTCGAGCTGGAACTGCTTGATGACGAGCGCCGCCAGCGCGAGCTGGACGAGGATCGGCACGAGCTTCACGATCTCCTGCCATCGGAACGCGCTACTCCTGGTCTGTTCCGTCTCGATAGATGTCATGACCGCGGGCGAAGCCATCTTTCTCCGGGGGGATGCTCGTTGTGTCAGGACGACTGGCCCCCGCCAGGCGTCTCACCTCGTATGGGGGACGGTCCGCGCTACCAACCGAAGGGAGAACCACAGCTTGGTGGCGCCAGTTGCCGCGCAGTTTCAGGAGGGAGCCGAGCGGCTGACGGTCGCACCGTGCTGGTCGCGGAATATATGACCTGCGAGCCCTGAACTACGAATTCGCGCCACTTCAGGAACGGCCGCTGGTACAGGACGACCAGGACGATCGCAATCGCGCAGTCCTTCGATGTCAGGACGAACCATGAGCCTCCGCTCAGGTCGACTGACGTCACTCATCGCAGGAATAAATGACCTGTGATCCCTGATTCTCGAGATTGAAGCGAATCTCGCGGAGCTGCGACATCGCTGTCCGCAGCCCGGCCTGTTTGCTCTTCTCGCAGATCAGCAACAGGAAGCCGCCCCCACCCGCGCCGAGGACCTTCCCTCCCATGGCGCCGTGCGCGAGCGCATGCGCATAGATCGCGTCGATCTCGCCGCTGCTGATGTTCGTCGCCAATTCGCGCTTCCAGAGCCAGCTCTGGTGCAGGAGTTGGCCGAGTGTCGCGATGTCGCCGTCGTGCAGCGCGTCGCGTCCCTTCGCCACCAGCTCCACCATCCTGCCGAGCACCGCGCGCTTGTCGGCCTTGACCATGTTGCCCTTCTGCTCGGCCAGGATCGACGAGGCGGGACGGCTCTTGCCGGTGTAATAGAGCAACAGGCTGTCCGCGAATTCACGTTGATTCGCCGCGGTGAGCAGAATGGGCTCGACGGTGACCTGACCCGTCGGGAGAAAGGTGATCACGTTCAAGCCCCCATAGGCCGCGGCATACTGATCCTGCTTGCCGATCGGCTCCCTGAGCGTTTCGATCTCGATGTCGCACGCGCCGGAGGCGAGCATCTCCTTCGTCGCGTAGCGGCCATGCCGTGCGTAGAAATTGTGCAGCAGCGCGACGGTGAACGCAGACGACGAACCCAGTCCGGTGCCGGCGGGAATGTCCGCGATGGACGCAACCTCGATTCCACCGTTGACGCCGAAGCGAAGCAATACCTCACGAATGATCGGGTGCTTGATTTCCTTCGCGCCGGTGACGAGCTCCGTCACCGAGTATTTCGCGGTGATCTTGTCGTCGTCGAAGTACTTGTGCGACGAGATGTACATGAACTTGTCGATCGTCGTGCTCAGCACCGCTGCCGGCGAGTGCTCGTAGTAGTCAGCGAGGTCCGACCCGCCCCCGAACAGGCTGATTCGAAACGGCGCCTTCGTGATGATCATCGGGACTCTCTTGGCTGTGTCATTTCCGAGACGTCCATGAACGCGCGATGGTCACGGTCGAGGATGAACTGCACCGCCTCCGGCAGGTCCTCGAACATGAAGTCTGGTCGCGATGTATCGATGACGTCCCTGCACCCTTCGCCCGAGCGCACGCCGATCGTCGCGACGCCAGCCGCCTTGCCGCACAGGATGTCGCGCGCGGAATCGCCGACCATGTACGAACGAGCCATGTCGATGTTGAAGCGTGCGCGGGCCTGGTCGATCAGTCCGGTCTTTGGCTTGCGGCAGGCGCAGTCGATCTTGAGCGCGACGTTTTCGCCGGGGAAGCCACCGTCGGGATGATGCGGGCAGAAGAAGATTCCATCGAGCCATGCGTGGCTGTGGCCGAGGACGGTCTCGAGCTTCCTGTGAATCTCGTCCAGTCCTTCCATCGTGGCGAGATTGCGCGCGACCACCGGCTGGTTCGTGATCACCACGGAGAGGTAATCGCTGTCGTTCAGTCGATGGATGGCATCGGCGACGCCAGGCAGGATGCGCAGCTTGTCGGGCGTATTGATGTAGCCGTCCGATTCGTTGATCACGCCGTCGCGATCGAGGAAGACAGCCGGTCGGCTGTGCTCGAGATTCCAGCGCGCCACCTTGCCGGAGGCCTCGTGTGCGGACACCCGCGCGAGGCGATCCGGCGTCCCCATGTCCTTGATGTACTCCGGCGTCGCGTATCCGAAGAGACGCTCCCTCGCGAATGTCGCAGGGAAGATGTCCCTGCCAAAATCGGTTGGGAGACCCTGCGGTATGAAGTCGAGAATACGCGGCGACAACACATACATGCCGGCGTTCACGAGGTTGTGAAAATAGCGGCCGGCCGCGTGCGGCTTCGAATGTACGGCGGTGATGCGACTGTCGGCGTCGACTTCGACGAGGTCGCTGTCGTACGGGTGGTCGTTCGGATGCACGACGAGCGTCGCGAGCCCGGACCACGCGCGGTGGGCGGCAATGAGTCGGCGGAGGTCGACGTCGAACAGGACGTCGCCGTAGACGAGGAGAAAAGGATCCGTGAGCTCGTCCGCGATTTCATGCAGCCCGCCCGCGGTTCCAAGCGGCGCGTCCTCGCGATGGACACGAACGCGTGGGAGGAAGGCCGTCCGCGCTTCGACGTGAGCGTCGACCTGCTCCGACAAGTGCGAAGCGAGGAGGGTGACGTCATCGATGCCATACCTGTGCAGCTGATCGAGTT
Source organism: Gemmatimonadaceae bacterium (assembly GCA_039915865.1). Lineage (GTDB taxonomy): Bacteria > Gemmatimonadota > Gemmatimonadetes > Gemmatimonadales > Gemmatimonadaceae > AG11. The sequence continues at coordinate 10,087 of JBDSML010000058.1, forward strand.
GCCGATCGAGCAGCGCCTTCCCGTTGACCGGAACGAGTGGCTTGGGAAGCTGCGACGTGACGGAACCGAGTCGCGTTCCCTTCCCACCGACGAGGATGACCGCCCGCATCAGGTTTGTCTGGCGTCCTGCTCCCTGCGCGTCACGAACAGCTGCCCGAACGTGTGCATGAGCATCTGATGGCAGTCTTCGACCAGTCCGTAGTTCGAATACGGGACGTGGAGGCAGACGTCGGCACGCTGGGCGAGCACCCCGCCCGAGAATCCGGAGAGTCCGACAGTGGTGATCCCCATCGCCTTCGCGGCGTCGAGTGCCGCGACGATGTTCGGGCTGTTGCCGGAGGACGAAATCAGCAGGAGGACGTCCCCCGGGTTGGCCAGCAGCTCGAGCTGTCGCGAAAAGACGGCATCGTAGCCGAAGTCGTTCGCGATCGCGGTGAGCACCGGCACGTTGGACGCGAGCGAGTGTGTGCGAAGCGGAGGAAGTCCGGGACTGTGGGTGCCCTTGGTCCAGTCGCAGCACAGGTGATCGGCGATCGCGGCAGAGCCACCATTGCCAGCGACGAACACTCGGCGGTTCTCACGCACGGCGGTGCTGATGACGCGATACGCCTCGTCGAGTGCGGACTCCTGCACCTGCTCGAGTGCGTCCTGGACCTGCGCAACATACTGCCGCACGTAACCCTTCCACGTGTCGGCGGAGAATATCGCGTTCCTGAACCTGGGGTCGATGTGTTGGTCGCTCACAGTCGTGTCTACCTATTGGGGTCGGCGCGGCGCTTCCCAGATGCTCGCTGCCTTGAACTGCCGCAATTCAACCGGCGACGCGTACCGGCTCCAGTCGATGTCCTGCCGCTCTGCCTGGATCGTCGCAGGCGTCTGCGCCCGTGTCTCGTTCACGATCAGCAGGACACGTTCGGCACGCGACGGCGCTTCCATGTCGCCGAAACGCTTGCCGCCCATGGTAAAGAGGTAGTAGTCCACCTCCGGGCTCACCAGGTTGCCGACGATGAGCCGGTCGCCGGGCCGCGCTTCCGCGAGCAGGTACCGTGCGATGTCCGGGCCGGCCACCAGCCCAACGGATTCGTCGTTCTCGAAGACTGTTCGTCGGTTGCCGGCAGCGATTCCGAGCGCCAGCAGCAGCGCCGCCGTCGCGATGGCCGGCGACGCGGCGAAACTAAACCGCTTCGACAGGGAGCCGATAATCCACGAAAGGCCGATGCCCGCGTACAGACAGAGGAGAGGCGCGAGAAAGAGCCACACCCTCGGCGGTGGGGGACGTCGTGTGATCACGAGCAGGGCGATGCACCAGAACCCCGTCGTGAGACCGAGCGTGAACAGCTTTCCCCGCGCTGGATTGCGTGTGACGAGTGGTAGCAGGCCAGCGAGCACCAACCCCAGCAAGAGCAGCCGAGGGATCCCGAGGGCAATGGTCTGCCGGAGCCGCTCCGCGAAGCGCGGGAGTGCGCGAAAGAACGGGTCCCACGAGTAGGGGGTCACGAACTTGTTGCCGGAGATGGACGCCGCGCCGTATCGCTGGATGGCTGGGAGGTACGCGACGACGGTGACGATTCCAGCAAGGGCGAGCACGCCCGCGAGGCGCGGGATGAAGCGAATCGTGGACGATGCTCCATGGCGACGCAGGCGCTCCGCCAACAACCAGAGCGTCACCACGCCGGCCGGATACAGCATGACGGGAATCGTCGCCGCGCCGATCGCCATGAGCGACCCGAAGGCCAACCAGCGGCCAGCGGATTCCTCGTCGGCGAGGGCGTTCGCCACGGGAATCAGCAGCACGAACGCGAGGACAACCATACTGTACCCGCGCGCGTTGGCGGTATACAGGATGAGGCCGGGCAGGACGGCGGCGAGCGCGGTAGCGATGAGCGCAGCGCCACGATCGGCAAGCGCGCGCGTCGCGACGTACGTCGCCGGGACGATCAACACACCCGCGATCAGTGCCGGAAGACGAACCGCCCATTCGGCGTGACCGAAGAGGCGGATGGACAGCCACACGAGGAGCGTATGGAGCAGGTGATTGTTCGGAATGTTGTAGTTGCTGATGGCGTCGGACAGCGGTCGGATCGCGTAGTCGAGAAAGGTCCGCGCTTCGTCGAGCCGCATCGGCTGGTTCAGGTGGAACAGACGAATTGCGACGGCGATGACCGCGATGCCGACCAACGCCACCCGAAAGGACGCCGAGCCGGCGCGCCAGTCGTGGAGGGATGAGTCGGTCTGGACGGGCTCCGCAGCGGCGTGCATTCTGATCCCCTGATGGGTTTGCTTTTGCCTAACTTACACCTGCGGTTGACCACTTGGGAGGCAGATGCAAACGAAGACGCGCGCGGTGAGCCGCTCGAAACATTCGCATCGGGAACACGCCTTGGCGCGCGTTCCGAGGCTGGCCATCGGGTTGCTGATCGCGCTGTCGCTCGCGGCACCAGGCGTTGCGGCAGCCCAGGTGGCGGACGCGGAGTTCGTCGTCATTCGGCCCGGCAGCTTTCCGATGGGATCGACTCTTGGCGACGACCATCAGCGGCCCGTCCGCACTGTGACGCTGACGCGCTCGTTCTCGCTCCAGAAGACGGAGGTGACCCAGGCGCAGTGGCTGGCGGTGATGGACACCAATCCGAGCGTACGTCAGAACTGCCTGAAGTGCCCGGTGGACCACGTGAGCTACGACGATGTTCAGCGCTTCATCGCGCGACTGAATGCACGCTCGGCGGCGAAGTATCGACTGCCCACCGAGGCCGAGTGGGAGTATGCGGCTCGTGCAGGGGCCGGCGGCGCGTTTGGGAATCCAGGTGCGATGACCCAGGGCGGCTTCATCGCGGACTATCCTGCCGGCGCCACCCAGCCTGTCGGGAGTCTACCGGCGAATGCGTGGGGCGTGCACGACATGGAGGGCAACGCGAACGTCGGGAATATCTGGGAGTGGGTGGGCGACTGGTACGGCCCGTGGGCGGCGACTCCAGCGACGGATCCCGTGGGTCCAGCGTCCGGCGAGGTTCGAGTCCTTCGCGGCGGGGCATTTCAGGTCAGCGCGGCGTTCTCCGGTGCGACCTGTCGGCTGGCGCTCACACCGTCGAACTCGTGTGTCGCGCGGACGAGCTTTCGGTTGGTCAGGATTTGACGACGTCGCATTCCCAGCGCAGACTCACTGTTTTCTCGCTGCCCGGGTGGAATCCGTAACCCCGCTCCCCGCCAGCGCGGCCACTCGCTCCCGCAACAGCTTCTCCACCCAGACATTACCGCGATCCGTGTAGTGACCCGCCGCGCCGCGGAACGCCAACTGGCCGCGCGGAATGAACAATCCATCCACCGAGTCGGCAGCAACCTTGCGCAGGTCCTCCACGAGGTCCACGAACTCGTAGTTCTCCTTCGCCGCCGCCTCGCGAATGGACTCCCGCCACTTGTCCGATGCCTTCCACTTGAAATCATCGATCGTCGGGAGGTACACGACGACGAACTTCGCCCCGACGGCGCTGTCCCGCACCGCCATGTCGTGCAGCACCGCGCGTGCGACGTCCCACGTTGCCGCCTGCGACGGAGCCCCAGTCCCCGCGCCCGAACTGCCTCCGGGCGAGTACGCCTGATACAGCTCGAACACGCGCAGTGTGCGGACCGTCGAGAGCAGCCGGACCATGAAAGGTCCCAACCCGGGACCAGGCACCGGAACACCGACCGTGGTCAGCTTACCCGCGCCATTCACGGCGAGTCTCGGCTTCGGAAACCCGCCGAACCGGCTCACGCCCATTCGCCGGAAGTCGTCGTTGATGATCGAGAACAGGTGCACCTGCGGCTGCATCGAAAGGCCGTCGCGCACATACCAGAGATACGCCTGGTCGATCCCGTAACCCGCCTGGCCCATGTTCACCGTCTCGAGGGACGGCTCGTTGGTGGCGAGCAGTGCGCACCACGTCTTCGAATCGTCGACACCGTAGCCCAGCGTGAACGAGTCGCCGGAGCAGATGACGCGCCTCTTGCCGGCCGGAGCGACCGCAGCGAGGTCACCCGCGTGACGGACGCGCTGCCTGTTGATGGTCAGGCTGCGGCCCGTTCCAAATAGATTGGGTTTTGAAGCGTTCGGGATGTTTATCCAGCCGAGCAGCGTGTCTCGTTCGGTGAAGTGCTCCTCGACGAGGTGTGCCTGCCGCATCGCCCGCGCGAACAGCGCAAGACTGGCAGTGCCCTCGACCAGCGCGACGACAGCGAACGACAAGATGATCGCGGCAACCGCCGCGATGATTGGGAGACGAAGCGCCCTCATGTATGTTCTCTGGACGGGTTGAGCATCGCGGACGGTCAAGGTCGCTCCGCCCATCAGCGTTCGCAAGCAGAGAGGAACTGTGCAACGTCCCCACGCCGGGATCATGAACTCCTTCGGTTGGCCGGCCCTCGCGCTCATCGGTTGGCTGGTCGCCGTTGGCGCCGTGGCCAGCGTCATGAGCAACCGGCGCGACGCGACAACGCCCGTGGCGTTTCGCTTCCCGATCGAGTTTCCCGACAGCGTTGTCGTGGCCAACGGCGTCGGCATCAAGCTGGCCCTTTCGCGCGATGGGTCACAGCTCGCGGTCGTCGGCATGAGGGAGGGCCGCAGGGCACTCTACCTGCGCCGATCCGCGGACCTTCAGGCGAAGCTGGTGCCGGGAACCGATTCTGCTTCCAGTCCGAGCTTCTCGCCCGACGGCCAGTGGCTGCTCTATCAATCCGGTAGCCGTCTCTTGAAGGTGCGGGTCGCCGGCGGCGCATCCGAACGGGTCCTCGATTCGGCAGTCGCTGCCAGCTGGGGTGACGACGGGTTCATCGTCTACGAAAAGAGCGGCGGGCTGTGGCGCGTCAGCGCAAACGGTGGCGCGCCAAGTCGCATCGCCACACCCGACGGAAGCCAGGGCTATCGCCGCTACTCGTGGCCAGAGGTGCTGCCGGGCAGCAAGCACGCCCTTATCACCGTCTGGCGCGGCGGCACCAGACTCGACTCCGCTCGGCTGGCCATGATGTCGTTGGCGGACGGACGCGTGACCGACCTCGGGGTTCGCGGTGCGAACGCCCACTACGCCGCGACGGGACACATCCTGTTCGCGGAGGTCGGCGGCTCCGTTTCCGCGATTCCCTTTTCCCTGCGCAAGCTTGCGACGACGGGCCGCGCGACGCAGTTGCTCCAGAACGTGTGGAGCGGCGACGGCGGGGGAACGGATTTCTCGGTGTCGGACAACGGCACGCTCGCTTACCACGGCGGCGTACCCGAGGCCGAACAGGTGACGATGCTCGCCGTGGATCGCACGGGCAACGAGCGTCCGCTGCCGCTGATCGGTCGCGAGCGATTCCTCGAGCCGCGGATCTCGCCGGACGGCCGGCGCATGGTGGTGTCGATCGGGCCACCGCCCCCGAGCAGCACAGGCGACATCTGGGTCTACGACCTCGTCACCGGCGCACGAACGCAGGTGAGCTCGAGCGGCGTGAACATTCGTCCGGAGTGGACGCCGGATGGCGCACGAGTCGTCTACATCTCGCGCGTCAGGGATTCACAGTTCGTCGTGGCGCGAAAGTGGGACGGGAGCGGCGAACCCGAAGTGCTCGCGCCGGGCGTGAGTCCGGCGTTCTACGAGCTCTCGATGGGTCCGGCGCACGGGTGGTCCGCCGTGCGGACTGGATTGTCCGCGGGCGGCAGCGGCATCCGCATCGCGCCGACGGATTCATTTTCGCATCTGCGCCCATTCGATACGAAGGCGGCGGTCGTCGTCACGCCGCGCGTCTCCCCCAATGGACGGCTCATCGCCTATGTGGCGACGGAAGCCGGACGACGCGAAGTGTTCGTCCGGCCAATCCCCGGGCCGGGCAAGGACGTCGCGGTCTCGAGAGACGGCGGCAGCGAGCCCGCGTGGTCACCCGATGGGAACACGCTGTATTTCCGCGGGCTGACCAACCTGATGTCGGCCACCGTCGCTGAGCGTGACACGCTCGTCGTCGGGCCGCCAACGCCACTCTTTGCCGACACCTATCGTCTTTCGGTCGCGCACACTGGCTACGACGTCTTCCCCAACGGGCGCGAATTCCTGATGTTGGGTGGATGGGGCCGAGCCCAGTCGAAGGCCTACGTCGTCGTGAACTGGATGCAGACGACGAAGACGCCGAGTGCGGCTCCCTGATGTCTCCCCTCCCCGCTTGCGATACCTGCTCTCATCACAACCATGGCTAGTCAGCAGTACGATGCGATCGTCGTCGGCTCGGGAATCAGCGGCGGGTGGGCAGCCAAGGAGCTCACCGAGAAAGGGCTGAAAGTGCTGCTGCTCGAGCGCGGCCGCGACGTCGTCCACGTGAAGGATTATCCGAATGCGAACAAGAATCCGTGGGAGCTCGTTGACCGGACGTTGAGCTCCGAAGCGCTGAGCAAGGACTACCCGGTGCTGCGGCGTGCGCGATACCTGTTCGAGCCCAACGTCACGTTCTGGGCGAATGAGAAGGAGTGCCCGTACGTCGAGAAGCGACCGTTCGACTGGCTCAGGGGCTATCAGGTCGGCGGCCGCTCGCTGACCTGGGGCAGGCATTCGTATCGGTGGAGCGACTTCGACTTCGAGGCCAACAAGAACGAAGGCGTCGCCGTCGATTGGCCGATTCGATACACGGACATCGCGCCGTGGTACGATCATGTCGAGCGCTTTGTCGGTATCAGCGGCTCGAAGGAAGGATTACCGCAACTGCCCGACGGACAGTTCCTTCCGCCGTTGGAGATGAACGTCGTCGAGAAGGACGTCGCGGCCCGGGTAAAGGCGCACTACAACGACAAGCGCCGAGTGATCATGGGGCGATTGGCCAACCTGACGCAGCCACACAACGGCCGAGGCCAGTGTCAGTATCGCGACAAGTGCCATCTGGGATGTCCGTATGGCGCGTACTTCAGCACGCAGTCGTCCACGCTGCCCGCGGCGACGAAGACCGGCAACCTCACGCTGCGTCCTTTCTCGATCGTGCGGCGAGTGCTGTACGACAGGAACACCGCGCGCGCGACCGGCGTGGAGGTCGTGGACGCGGAGACGAAGCAGACCCTCGAGTTCACGGCGAAGGTCATCTTCCTGTGCGCGTCGTCGTTCAACTCCTCGTGGATCCTGATGAACTCCGCGACAGAGGTCTGGCCTGACGGGCTCGGAAGCGCGAGCGGTGAGTTGGGCCATAACGCCATGGATCACCACATCTATAGCGGCGCCAGCGGCCGAGTCGAGGGATACGAGGACAAGTACATCTACGGTCGGCGGCCGGGAACGTTCTATGTGCCGCGCTTCCGCAATCTCTTCGGCGACAAGCGGCCGTATAATCGCGGGTTCGGCTATCAGGGCAGCGCGAGCCGCGGTGACTGGATGCGCGACGTGGCCGAGCTGGGCATTGGTGCGCCGTTGAAGGAGGCGCTCACCGAGCCGGGTCCGTGGACGATCGGCATGAGCGGCTTCGGCGAGACGCTGCCGTACCACGACAATCGCGTCTCCCTCGACCCTGCGAAGAAGGACAAGTGGGGCCTGCCTGCGCTCGCGCTGGACTGCGGGATCAAGGAGAACGAGAAGCAGATGCGCGTGGACATGATGAACGACGCCGCGGAGATGCTCGAGGCAGCGGGAGTGAAGGACGTGAAGCCTCTCAACCGGGCGTACACGTTCGGATCGGGTATTCACGAGATGGGGACGGCGCGCATGGGGCTCGACCCGAGGACGTCGGTGCTCAATGCACACAATCAGGTGTGGGATGCGAAGAACGTGTTCGTGACTGATGGGTCGTGCATGACGTCGTCGGCGTGCGTGAATCCGTCGCTGACGTACATGGCGCTGACGGCGCGGGCGGTGGACTTTGCGGTCGCGGAACTGAAGACGCGCAACCTGTAACGCGTAGCGCCTAGCGCCACTGCGGCGGTGGGCCGCGGAACACGGTGCTCACCGCGCCGCGTGCCGCCAGCGCACCCGGTTTCAGCGTTACGCCAATCATCGCGGCGGTCACGGCACCGATCCTGTCGCCGGAGAAGTAGCGGACCAACGCACGATTCGACCACCGTTCCCACCGCGGGATCGGTGGTCCCTTCAGCTTGCCCGGCTGACGATCCATGATGCCTCGCCGCGCGAAGGTGCGGGTCAGGATTTCGATCGTGACGACGCGCCGCCGCTCCTTGCCCGCGTCGCCGAGGCTCGCGTTCTTGTCGTGGGTGCGGTAGCGAACGAGGACGTCCGGCAGGTTCGCGAGTCTGCCGACTTCCGCGAGCCGCAACCACAAGTCGAAATCCTCACCTGTCGTCAGCAGGTCGGCAGAATACCCACCGATCGACTCGGCCGCCGTGCGACGAAAGGTCGCTGTCGGATTCATGATCGCGCCGCCGCGACCTTCGAGATGCGCGCGGTCGATGTCCTCGTGCGTGAATGCGCGCACTCCCACGCCAACCGGCTTGCCCTGCGTATCGACGATCAGCGCGCGCGACCCAACCGCCACGCACTCCGGATGGCTGTCCAGGTACGCGACCTGCCGACTCAGCCGATCGGGAAACATCGCGTCGTCGCAATCGAGGTTGGCGATGAGTTCACCGCGCGCTTCGCGCAGCCCGATGTTGCGCGCGACTGATGGTACGACATGCGGATGATCGATCACTCGGACGCGCGCGTCGCCACCGGCTGCACGCGTGGCCGCCGCGGCCGAGCCGTCGGTGGTGCCACCGTCGATGAGGACGAGCAACTCGAGATCGGCGAACTCGCTCGCCAGCACGCTCTCGACTGCCTCGGCGATGAATCGCTCGCCATTGAACACGGGCATGACGACGGAGACGCGCGGCGTCATCGCACGATCACTCACGCGCGCAGCTCAACCCAACCCAATGCGACGCGAGGGATTGTAGAACGCCCGGTCGCCCTTCTTGTACGGCAGGTTGCCGTCGTACGATCCGGGTGACTCGACATAGCGCAGCGCCTTCGTGGCGCCGATCTCCGACGTGAAGTAGCCGATGAGGGTGAGCTCCTTCATCAGCCGGAAATAATGCTGTGGTTCGGTGCGCGCCTTCTCCTTCGCGTACTTCCGCTGCTCGACTTCCAGCTCGTTGGCCAGCGCGGTCCGCTCGGCCGGCGTGCTTTCCATGAACGTCTTGCCATGCTTCTTCCTGCTGGCCGTGTCGATCTTCGTGAGTCCGCCCCGCAGGGATGCGAAGGAGGCATCGTCATAGCAGTCGGTCGCGGTCGCCGCGATGAACCGGCCGATGGCCGCGGCCTTTGCTCCCGGCGTGTCCGTCGTGGGGATGATGGTTTCGCCGATCTCGTCGAGGAGCGCGATTTCCGCCGCCGTGAACGGCGCTGTGCGTTTCGCTGCCTCGGGGGCGCGGCACCCGGTGAGAAACAGCTCGGAGCCAATCACCACCGTGCCGGTGATGGCCATCAGGCGCGCAATCGCTTCCCGCCGGTTGATGAGCACTGGGTCTTCCATCTTCATCCCTGCGACATTGACGTGATCCCTGACGTGCTCGACGTCAGCGCCGCAATATTACCCTCGCGCAGAGGCACGAGCAAGAAAACGGTCCAACGAGGATACATGAAAGGTCGAAGCTCCGTGTTGTTGCTGATTCTCGGTCTTGCGCCCGCGTCGGCGTGCAGGAAGTCGGGCCCGGATGAGAACTCCGCCGACGCATACAACAGCCGAGGGAATGCGTATGCGTCCAAGCGCGAACTGGATCGCGCGATTGCGAGCTTCGATACGGCGATCCAGATCCGCCCGAACTTTCCATTTGCGTTCAAGAATCGCGGCGTGGCCTACTCGGCGAAGGATTCATTCGATCGTGCCATCCAGGACCTGGATCAGGCGATCAAGCTCAAGCCCGACTACGCGGGCGCGTTCAACAGTCGCGGCTTCGCGCACCAGTTGAAGGGCGAGTACGAGCTCGCCGTGCAGGACTACGACAAGTCGATCGCGCTCGCGCCGGAGAGCGCGCCGACCTACAGGAATCGCGCGAATTCCCGCTTCATCCTCGGCCGGTTCGGCGACGCGGCGAGCGATCTGGAACGCTCCGTGAAGTTTCGCGACTCGACCACGCCGCCCGGCGCGAGGTTCGACGAAACCGGTGGGTACGCAGTCGTCTGGCTGCACGTCGCGAAGATGCGAGACGGTCAGGACGATGCGAAGGAGTTCGCGCGCTACTCCGCACGCATCGACTCGAGCTACTGGCCCCGTCCGGTCGTCTCGTTCTTCGAGGGCAAGCTGACCGCAGACCAACTGGTCGCGCAGACCGCCACCGTCGCTGACCCCAAACTGCGAGACGACCAGCGCTGCGGCGCCGAGTTCTTCGCGGGCCAGGCGGCGATGTGGAAGACGCAGGCGGCGGAGGCCAGGAAGCGGCTCGAGACTGTCACCACGACCTGCTCGAAGCGATTCACCGAGCACGCGGCGGCATTGGCGGACCTCGCCCGCCTCGGAGCCTCGACCAAATGACGCGTACGTCTCGCTGGCTCGCGAACGGAGCGCTCGTCGTCGTGGCCACCCTGGTACCGCTGGCGGCGGTCGAGATCGGCCTTCGCATCGCTGGCACAGTGCCGCCGTCGCTGTACGAGGCCGACTCGACGCTCATCTATCGGCCGGTCGCCGGCGGACGGAAGACGTTCACGCACAACGCCGCCAACGGCGGCCACAGCGTCCAGGTGGTGATCAACGACGAGGGCTTCCGTGGCCCCCTGCTCCGCGATCCGGCCAAGGGGAAACGCATCGCCGTCTACGGCGACTCATTCATCGCTGGTGAATTTGCCGAAGACAGCCTCACCTTCGTGCGCATGCTGGAGCGCGACCTCTCGGCCCGCGCACCCACGCAGGTCGTCAATGCCGGCGTCACGGGCTACGGTCCTGACCAGGAATACCTGCGCATGCAGCAGGACCTGCCGCAACTGAAGCCGCAGGTGGAAGTGCTGGCCATCTTCGCCGACAATGACATGGGCGATCTCGTGCGAGACCGGCTATTTCGTCTGCGGCCGGACAGCACGCTCGAGGCGCGTCGGGTCACGCTCCATCCGACCCTTCAGCAGGTGCTCACGTCGCAGTCGCATCCGTCGGGATGGCGTCGGCTGCACCTCGTGCGCTGGATCGAGCGGAAGCGCCGTCGCCCGGCCGAAGGACTCCCCGCCACCCGCCAGCGGACCAACGAGCCGTCCTTCTCCATCGCGGGCTACTCGGCGTGGGCGATGTTCAACGCCGAGCGACAGTTTGCGGACTCACGCACCAATCCCGACACCGTCCTCGACCTGCTCGGCGACAGCTACGACGTCGACGTCAGCGCCACACCTGATGCTCCATCGGCGCGATACAAGGTAGCCCTGATGGACCGGCTCCTCGGCGCGATCCAGGATGACATGACGAAGCGCGGCGTGCCACTCGTACTGGTGATCATTCCGTCACCCATCGATGCGTGCGAGAAATACGACATTCAGGTGGATACCGTGCGGTATCCGAAGTACCAGAGGCGCCGGATCTCGGGAACGATCGATTCGCTGGCCGCGCGTCACAACATCAAGCGGCTCGATCTGTGGACTCCATTTCGCGCGAACAACGCCTGCGATCTCTACTATCGCGGCGGGGATCTGCACTGGAAGGCGAACGGACAGGAGTTGGCCGCACGGCTCCTCGCGGACAGCCTCAGTGCGTGGAAGCTCGTGCCGTAGCAACATCGAGCGTTACGGTGCGGCGGGAAACAGCTTTGGCGCGAGCATGCGCGCGATCCACGCGTGACCGAGGTTGGAGTATTGGTTCGCCACTCCGGGCGCGGCACCGCGCGGCACGCGCGAGATGAATGAGAGGTCCACCGAATCGGGACGCATGCCACGCATCGCGGTGGTCAGGTCGATGAGCGTGATGCCGCGCCGCTGCGCGTAGGCCGCGAGCTTCTTGCGCCGCTCGTCGACGTAGCTGGGCCTGAGATCGACCTTCGCCGGCAGGTAGGCGAGCACGAGACGGCTGCCGCGCGACGCATTCGCTGCCGCCGCGTCGTCGAGCGTCTTCTCCACCAGGGTCCATTCGTCGTCGATCCTTCGCGCGTCCCTGGCGCGGCTGCTCACACCGGTGAGCGCGATGAACGCCTGCACGGTGCGGAGGTCGTACTTCACCCGCTCGCGGCTCGCGCGGCGGAGCGTCTCGGTCGTCGTCTCCGGAACGGGGACATTCCGCGTGATGAGCTTGTCGCCGTCCAGTGCGAACGTGGGCTTGGGCCGCCCCGCGTTGTTCGCCGATGTCATGCGCTCGAGCTGTGCGTTGGTGATGCCGAGCACCTGCGTCTGATGCGCGACGCGGCCGGCGTCTCGCTTGTAGCGCAGCACGCTCTGGTCGAGCCCATAGTCGGCCTCACCCATGTTGTACGTGTGCACTTCGCTCAGAGTCCTGCCGAGCATCGCGCACCAGGTACGATCGTCGGCGACGCCGTAGCCGAGCGTGAACGCGTCGCCCGAACAGACCAGGCCCGCGCTCGGCGCGGTGGACGGTTCCTGCACCGCGCCGTCGCCACGGAGGCCGAGCGAGGTCGTCGTGAGTGCGATACCGTCGCCGTACTCGTTCGGGCTCGAGAAGCTCGGCCGGTTCGTCCAGCCAAGCAGCGTGTCGTGCACCGTGTGGGGACGGATGAGCGCCTTCGATGCGCTCGCGTTGCGAAAATCCCTCACGAACAACAGCGCGCTTGCGACGCCCTCGAGGATGCAGAGCGTTCCGATCGTGATCGCCAGCCCGAGGAGGAGCCCCATCAGGCTGCGCTTCATTTCGCGGGCGCGGCAAGGGCGGCGGACACCGCCGGAATCGCGCGCAGATGCTCGGCGAGCCGCGCCGCCACCCAGCGATGGCCGGCCGCGGTGTAGTGGCCGCTCGACCCCTGCACCGGCAGCGCGTTCGGTGTGATGAACATCCAGTCCGCTGAATCCGGCGGCACGGCGCGGATTTCCGCCGTGAGGTCCACGAATGGAATGCCGGACGTGCGGCTGAACTCCGCCATGCGCTGGCGCCGGTTGTCCTGCGCGCCGGGTGCGAGGTCCGCGGGAGCCGGCAGATAGACGAGAACGAGATTGCTCCCGCGCTCCTTGTTGAGCCGGTCGAGATCCTTGAAGACGGCCAGCGCGATGTTCCACACCTGTGCGTCGACGCGCGCGAGCTTGGCCGCGTCGCTCTGGTCGGTCCGGCTCTGCGCCAGCTGAACGAGACGCAGCTCGGGAAGCATCCCGAGCGCCGGGGTAAGGCGGCTTTCTCCGGCCCACTGGGGAACGGGCATGTTCTCGATGACGAGCTTGCCGTCCTTGAGACGAAGCCTCGACTTCGGGTATCCGGTGAACGTGGTAACGGCCATGCGCTCGAAGTCGGCCCAGATGAAGGCGAAGACGTGCACCTGGTGCGGATAGCGCACGGCGTCGCGCTTGTACCAGAGGTAGGCCTGATCGATACCGTAGCCGCGCTGCGCCATGTTCAACGTGTGGACGCCGGGCAGGTCCTGCTCGAGGTAGGCACAGAATGTCTCGTCGTCGGACACGCCGGAGCCGAAGGTGAACGAGTCGCCAGAGCAGATGATGCGCTTCTCACCCGGTGCGAGCGACGGCGTGACCGGACGATGGATGCGCATGCCATCGGTGTTCGTGGTGAGCCTCAGGCCGGGGCCGTAGTTGTCCGCCCGCGCGAGGTCGGGCAGGCCTACCCATCCGAGGAGCGTATCGTACCTCGCCTGGCGAAAGTTTTCTGGCGCGCGCGGGATGTGGCGGATGTCGTGCACGAGCAACCCGAAGCTCGAAAGGCCCTCGACACCGAGCGCGCAGGCGAGGAGCGCGGCAAGTACACCGGCGATCTTCCAGGCGGAGAGCTTCAACTGACGAGTCCATCGAATGGACGTGGCATTGCTTCTCGCCATGCGTGTTAGGGGATGGTTCGGCCGAAACGTGTGACGAAAGTAGTGCGGCGGATCGGGCCCAACCAGTTCGGATGGGCGTTTTCGAGGTGCGCGCTCAACTCACTGAACGTCTCCAGGCGACAGCTCGAATGGGTGGGATTGGTGGTCGGACGAGCTCGAGATCCGCCATGTGCCGACCGGCCACACGGAGGGGATGTCGCATCCGGTGGTGCGCGACCTCTCGACGACCTTCCTCGCGTGCGTGGCGGCAACCGAGCCAGGCTGTCGACCAGATGGCGAAAAAGCGCTAGACTGAGTGAGTCCATGTCGGCGCGTGCCGACGGTTGACGTATCCCCCGGCGCAGGGCAGTCGTGGTTCGAGACCGAAACTATCAGTTCGATTCGCTGCGGGCGTTCGCCGCGGCACTCGTCGTCTTTGCGCACACGCGTTCCCGCGGCGACTACCTCGGCGAGCTCGCTCCGCTGGGGATCGCCATCTTCTTCGTGCTCTCCGGCTTCCTCATCACGTCCATCCTCCTCGGGGCACGGGAGCAGGCGGAGCGTGAGGACGTGGGCAAGGGGAGCGTGCTGTGGCGCTTTTACGTCCGGCGCTTCCTCAGGATCTTTCCGATCTACTATGCGGTGCTGCTCGTCGCGGTGCTGCTCGGCGAGCCGGTGACGCGACAGTACATCGCCGAGCTGGCGACGTATCGCGCGAACTTCCTGATGGCGCGGCTGGGCCAGAACCTCAGTCCGATCACGCCATTGTGGTCGCTGTCGGTGGAAGAGCACTTCTACCTCTTCTGGCCACTGATCGTGCTCTTCGGATCGCGACGTGTGGTGTATGGCTCGATCGGCGCGATGGTGATCGGCTCGGTGCTCATTCGCGGAGTGCTCGTGCTGCAGCATGCGAGCTATCAGGCGATCGCCTGGCCGACGTACAGCGCGGTGGACAGCATCGCGCTCGGCTGCCTGCTGTCGATGGGGTGGAGAGATCGCGACGCGGCGGCCCGGCGGCCCTGGATCGTGTTTGCCCTCGTGGTGGGCATCGTGCTGCAGTCCGCGTATCTCGGTCTCCGCGTGTTCAACCTGCCGCACGCACTGGCGATCACGCGTGTGATGAACACGTTGCCCTTCGCGCTCATCTGCGTGTGGCTGATCGATCGCGCGGCGCACGTTCGCCTGCCAGCACTGTTCAGCAATCGCTGGCTCGCGCGTATGGGGCTGGTGAGCTATGCGATCTATCTCGTGCACCGGTACGTGATGCACTACATCGGCTTCGACCAGCAGCGCGGATGGGACGTCTTCGCGATCACGCTGTCGGTGAGTACGGCGATCGCGACGGTGTCGTGGCTGGTCTATGAAGGACCGATCAACAGCCTGAAGCGATTCGTGCCCTATGTGCGGGGAGGGCGCGTCACGGCGCCCGACCCTTCGCCCGTGCGTGAACCGCTGATTCAAGGGTCGGGAAGAACGCATTGACGATCGCGGGAATCGCTGCCTCGGTATTGTGCCCCACCTGGTCGGTGAAGACAGGAATCTTATCCCTGTCTCGCCGAGTTTGGTGACTCGACGGCAACCATGATCAGCGATGCTGCGCCCAGAGCCAGTCCCACATCGCCTGCGTGCCGTACGCGATCGGGTAGGTGCTGTTGTGGTCTGCGCCAGGAATGATCGTCCACCTGGCGTTGGCGTCGGTCTTTTCGTAGACCGCCTTGAACGCCAGGATTTCATCCGTCGGGATCTGTGTGTCCTTGTCGCCCTGGAACTGCCAGTACGGCATCGTCGGCAGAGTGCTCGAGTACATGCTGTACGCCAACTGCGCCGTATTCGGTAGCCCTGTGATGCACGTGTTGCAGAGAAACGCCGACACCGGAACGAAGGCCGCAAAGCGCGTCGGATTGCGGAACGCAATCTCGAACCCCTGAATGCCGCCGAACGACAGACCGGTCATGTAGACGCGCGTCGGATCGATGCCCTTGAACTCCTTGATCGTGGAGTCGAGCGACTTGATCACCGTCGAGATGTAGTTGCCCCGCCCGACACCGTTGCCCTCCGCGCTCATCTGCGGGAAGATCGCGATCGCGGGAAAGTCGGCCCGGTGATTGTTGATGTAGGGGCCGAGTCCCACGCTCAGCTGCTTGTATCCGTCGCTGCCGACGTCATTCCCGCCATGCAGGAAGACGATCGCCGGCCACTTCTTCGTCGGTGCGTAGCCAGCGGGCACGTAGACCTGAAATGGATACTGCTTTCCATCGAAGGTGACGTTGCGCAGGTAATAGCCGGTGGCAAAGTTCTGACCCGGCGTCGTGGTCGTCGTGGTATCCGGCTTGTTGCCGTTGTGATTGGCGACGGTCGGCGAATCGCCGCTGCAGCTGGCGAGACACCCTGTGTCGAAGATGGCCAACATGCCGAGTGTGAGCTTGAAGACGAGTCTTTTCATTGTCATTTACGGGCGATGGGTCTTCTGCGCATGCGCTACGAGGTGAAGACCGTGCATGCTGCGGAGACGTAACCTTTCCCAGGCATTTCCAGCGCCAACGGACTGCATCAGCCCATCGACTTTTGACGAATTCATCAAGCGATAGCGTCCCGTGCTCCCCATCCCCGAAATGATGGAATCCACTGACTCCACTGTGAAGCCCTGCTCCAGTAAACGCGTGAGCTCACCGGGGTTAAGCCAGTCCTCGATGGGTTGATGGCTCCATTCCTTTCCGCCCTGCGGCATTGCCCGCATCGTGTCGGCGTTGGGGGTGGTGAGAATCAGGTGTCCCCCAGGCTTGAGCAACCGGTGCGCTATTGCTACGTACGTCGACTGCAAGGGACGCTCGATGTGCTCGATGACCTCGACACTGATCACGACGTCGAATGCCGCCCGTGGTGCGTCCCACTCGAGAATGTTCGCCGAAACGAACGTGCAATGCGGATATCGCTGCGACGCGAGCGTCGTGTCCGAGAGATCGACCCCTGTCGTCTTGCCGAACATGCCGAAGATGCCCGTCGCCCACCCTGCCCCGCAACCGAGATCACAGATCGCCGGCGGAGCTTCGCAACCGATGCGCGCCAGCACGTCGAGCACGGCGACGACGCGCTGGAGGTCGAACTTGTTGGCGTAGGCAAAGGTGTTCCATCGGCCGGTGTAATACCCTTCCTGTTCCTCGAGGTTCGGCTTCGATTCCATGATGGAGTGCAGGGTGACGGGTGGGTGTGACGCAGGTCACCGAACGCGCGTGCGCATCGGCAACAGCAGCTTCCGCGTATACGGAAGATGACGCCAACCTGACACATGTCCGAGCGAGCGGAGGTGAAATTTCCAGGCCTGCGAGTAGTTCCCGGCGACGCGATGAAAGTCGGACGTCGCATGGAAGGCGGAACAACGCAGCCGGGACAACGTCGAGCGAAGCGACGGCGAGTCGTTCATCGCGGCGAGCATGTCGAGTACGACGATCGAGCCCTCCACCACGCCCGCCGACTTGTAGAGCGACTCCGGCGAGTCGTGCTTTCGATACGTCGGATGGTCGATGAACTTCATGCGCAATCGCTGCGACAGCTTGAAGGCGAGGAGCGTCCACTCGTAATACTTGGTCGTGCCATCGAAGTAGTCCAGCGTCACCGACGACGTCCGGAACAGGTGCCCGCAGTTCTGCATCCAGTTCGCGCGGAGCAGCTCGCGCACTGGCTCGCGCTCGATGTCCGGACTCGGACGATACGCGATGAGGTCGCCCGTGCCATCGTCCGCGTTCAGGTAGCCGTTCGTCGCCACGAAATCGACGCTCGCATCCTCGAGCATCGGCGCGATGCGCATGCGCAGCGCGCCGGGAAGGAACTCGTCATCGTCGTCGAGGTAGGCGAAGAACGGATTCGTCACCAGTGTGCGGCCATGCAGGACTGCGGCGGGATAGCTGCCCGCATCCAGGTACGACACCGCGATGCGCGCATCGGCCTTCAGTCGCTCGAACAACGCCGTGTCGAAGCGCTGGCCATTCACGACGACCTGCAGGTCGACGGTGATGCATTCCTGCGCGACCGCACTCTCGACCGCGCGCCAGATGGCCGCCTCGCGCTTCGCTTCGCACGACGACGCGATGATCACGGTGACGACCGGAAAGCGGGCGGGCGTCATGCGCGCCACCCCGCGGCGTCGAACAACAGCACTTCGTCCACCGGCGCCGCGGCCACGAGCGCCGCAGAATACCCCTCGGCTGCCACGAGCTCGCGCATGACCCAGCGAGCGGCCGCCACGTCGTCCAGTTGATCGGCGATCAACCGCGCCGGCTCGCCCGGCCGCAGCGAAACGTCGAAATGATGGAGCCCACGACTGATGCCATGCCCACTCGCCTTCAAGTACGCCTCCTTGCGCGACCACGCGGCAAAGAAGCCCCGCACGACCTGGTCGTCCGCATGCGACAGCTCGCGCAGCGCCGAGCGTTCGTCCTGCGAGAAGAAATGATCGGCGAGGTCGAGATGGTCGATTTCCGCATTCCATCGCTCGACGTCGACGCCGACGTCGCCACTCCGTGAAACGGCGAGCAACGCGAGGTCGCCGGAATGCGACAGGTTGAATTCCAGTCCACGGGCGCTTTCGAGCGCCGGCTTGCCGAATTCTCCCGTGACGAACGTGAGCCGCTCGGCGGGCTCACCGAGGTAGCCGGAGAGGATCCGCCGCAGGGCAGCGTGCGCCACGACGAAGCCGCGCCGGTGCACCTCGAAGTGAAAACGACGCGCCCGCTCACGCTCGTCGTGCGAAAGCACGGACCAGAGATCCTCCTCGTCTTCGTCCTCGAGACGAATGCGCCAGACGTGCACGGCACGATCACCAAGCGCGGGCGGAGGTGGAGATTGCCAGACATCGGCCGACGTCACTCGCCGTCACGGTCGAGCACCGCCTTCAGTGCGTCGGCCATCAGCGGTAGATCGTTCGTGACGAGTCCGAGATGCGTCGAAAGGATCGGATGCACGTGCACGTTGTCGGCGTGATGACCCCAGCCGCGCGTCGGATCGATCTTGCGCACGCCTGGCTTGTCGTTCGCCCAGATGAGGTCGATCGTACCCGCGAAGCGACCGGGAAAGTAGACCGACGCCGCGCGCTCCTGCATGAGCAGCACACTCGCGCCGGGCCCCGCGGCGATCTGCGTGCGCAGTGCCGACGCGAGCTCTCGCGCCTGGTCGTCGTGTGCGACCTCGCCGTGGCTGGTCGCCTCGGCCGTCGCATCCGTCCGTTCGAACAGACGACGCAACCGACGCGACACGTTCTTCGACACCCACTCCATCCGCTTCGACATCGGCTGACGTCGCACCTGGCGAATACGCAGCTCGTACCATCGCAGCCTGGTGATCAACACCGATTGCCGCGTCATGCGCTCGTTGCCATCGGCGCCAGGGACGAGCGCGAGCAGCCCCTTCGCCGGACGCACGTGGACATTCACCGCCGCGCTGTCGACGATGACGAGACGTTCCACGCGCGCGCCCGCCGCTTGAAGCTGCACCGCCATCTCGAACGCGATGATCCCGCCGATGCAGAATCCGCCGACCCGATACGGGCCGTGGGGCTGCACCGTTCGCAGCTCGGCGACGTGAATGCGCGCCATCTCCTCGATCGTCCACGGCAGCAGCTCGCTGTCCATGCCGACGGTGCCGAGCAGGTACATCGGCGAGTCGGGCACGGCGAGCGGGGCGAGCCGGCGTCCATACCAACCACCACCGCGGACGTCGCCGTGGACGAATGCCATCGGCTTCCCCGTCGCCGACGGATGGAGCACCACGAGCAGCGGCTCACGCTCGGCCTGCACCTGCGCGCTGAGTCGGGCGGCGAGCGTCTCCACCGTCGCGGACTCGAACAGCCACGCGAGCGGGACACGCTTACCACGCATGCGCTCCACTTCGGCGAGCATCTGCACCGCGAGCAGCGAGTGTCCGCCGATTTCGAAGAAGTCGTCGTAGATGCTGATCTTCCGGCCGGGGAGCAGCTGCTCCCAGATCTGGACCAACTCGTGCTCGACGTTGGAGCGCGGCGCCTTGTACGGCTTCGCCGAGTCGTCGCCGATGATCTCCGGCGCCGGCAATGCACGACGATCGAGCTTGCCACTCGGCGTCAGTGGCATGGCATCGAGCGGCATGAGCGCGGCCGGTACCATGTGCACCGGTAGCTGCGCGCGCAACGCGGCCGCGACGTCCGCGGTGGTGACCTCGGCGCCTGCCTTCACGACGAAGTAGCCGATGAGCCGCGGTTCGCCTGCCGTATCGGTGCGCACGATGACCGCGGCGTCGCTGACGCCGGGAATTGCCTCGATGCGCGCCTGCACCTCGCCGGGCTCGATGCGGAAGCCGCGAATCTTCACCTGATGGTCGAGGCGACCGAGGTACTCGAGCTTTCCGTCGCGGCGCCAGCGAGCGCGGTCGCCGGTGCGGTACATCCGCGCGTCCGGTGCCGTCGTTGCCGCGAACGGGTTGGGGATGAACCGGTCGGCGGTGAGCTCCGGACGATCGTGATACCCGCGCGCGAGCCCCGCTCCGCCGAGAAACAGTTCGCCCGGAACGCCAATTGGCGTGGGCTCACCATGCGGATCGAGCACATACGCCTGTGTGTTGGCGATGGGACGTCCGATATTCGGCGGCTCGTGTGGGTGACGAAGCGTCCACGTCGAATACGTCGTGTCCTCGGACGGACCGTAGAGATCGTAGACGCGCTTCACCGTGCCGAGTGCGTAGAGCTGCGCGACGGTGGACGTCACGAGCAGTTCGCCCGCGAGATTGACCGTGCGCACCGAATCCGGAATGCCGTTCGAGCGCACGAGCGCCAGAATCGCTGACGGCACCGTGTTCACGAGCGTCACGCGATCCGCGTCCGCCATCTCCGGCAGCGCGAGCGCGTTGTCGGCGATGATGATGCTTCCACCACACGTGAGTGGCACGAACATCTCGAACACCGAGAGATCGAAGCAGACCGACGTCGCGAACAGGACGCCGGCGAGCTCCTCGCGCGAGAACGTCGCATGCGCCCACGTGATGAGCGCCACCGCACTGCGATGTTCGATCGCCACGCCCTTCGGTCGACCGGTCGAGCCCGAGGTGTAGATGAGGTAGGCGAGGTTCGACGACGTCGCGACGACAGCAGGCGCGGGCAATGCACCGTCGGACGCGAGTGCGGACATCAGCACGACGTTCGTGCGGCCGTTGACGAAGTCGTCCGCGAACGCCTGCTCGGTGATCACGGCAATGGCGCCCGAGTCCTCGAGCATGAACGCATTCCGGTCGGCAGGATACGCCGGATCGAGTGGGACGTATGTTCCGCCCGCCTTCAGCACGCCAAGCAGCGCGATGACGAGATCGGGTGTGCGCGGGAGACATACGCCGACGCGCACTTCCGCACTCACGCCGATCGCACGTAACGCAGCCGCAACCCGGTTCGCACGCTGGTCCATCTCGGCGTAGGTGATGTCGCCGCTCTCATGAATCAGGGCGACGGCATCCGGCGTGCGCTCCGCCTGCCCGGCGACCAGGCTGTGCATCGTGGCCTCGGTGTCGTACGGCGCGGCGGTGTCGTTCCACGTCAGGAGCACGCGCTCCCGCTCTTCGAGGGAGAGCAGCGGCAAACGCATCACCGGCGCATCCGGATTCGCCGCGATCGCCGTGACGAGGATGCGGAAGTGTTCCGCCATTCGCACGATCGTCGCTTCGTCGAACAGGTCGGTGCTGTAAATGACGACACCTCGCAGCCCGGCATCGCTCTCCGTGAAGCTGAGCTGGATGTCGAACTTCGCCGTGATGGCCGGCGCGGGCACGCGCGACGACTTGAGGTTGGCGAACGATCCGCCCTGCGATCCCGCCTCACGCGTGTTCTGGAGGTCGAACATCGTCTGGAACAGCGGCGTGCGTCGGCGATCGCGCACCGGCTGGAGCATGTGGACCAGTCGATCGAACGGGAATTCCTGATGCGCATACGCGTCGATGAGCATGTGCCGCACGCGCGCGAGCACCTCGCGGAACGTCGGCTCACCCGTCAGGTCGACACGCAGCGCCAGCGTGTTCACGAACATGCCGATGAGCCCTTCGGTCTCGCTTCTCGTGCGTCCGGCGATCGGTGTGCCGACGACGAAGTCTTCATCGCCCGTGTAGCGACGCAGAAATATTCCGTACGCGGCGAGCAGCGTCATGAACAGCGTCGCGCCATCGCTGCGACCGAGCGCCTGCAGGTCGCGCGAGACGCCGAGTGGCAGGTCGAAGCGATACGTCGCACCATCGTAGCCCTGCACTGGCGGACGCGGACGATCGGTGGGCAACTCGAGTGTGGGCAGCTGCCCGCCGAGCTGCCCGCGCCAGAATGCCTCCTGGCGCTCCATCTCTTCGCCGCTCAACCATTCGCGCTGCCACAGTGCGTAGTCGGCGTACTGGATCGGCAGCGGTTCCAGCGCCGCATGGGCGATCAGCGCGCCGGCGTCCCGTCGCCCGGCCGGAGCATGCAGCGCGGCGGTGTAGAGCGCACCGAGCTCGCGCATGAAGACGTTGAGCGACCAGCCGTCGCTGACGACGTGGTGCATGCTCGGCACGAGCACATGCTCCTGATCGCCAAGCCGAGCGACAGTGACGCGCAATAGCGGTCCGCGCTCGAGATCGAACGGCGCGCGTCCGATATCGGCGATGAGCGTTCGCAGCGCGCCTTCGCGTTGCTCGGGCTGCTGACCGGCGAAATCGACGAGCCGAATTGGAAAGTCGAGCGGCGCGGGATGCACCACCTGCACCGGTTCGCTGCCCTCCTGGCCGAGCGTGCTGCGCAACACTTCGTGGCGCGACACCAATGCGACGCACGCCGCCGCGAGCGCCTCGACTCGCAGGTCACCGATCAGGCGAACGGCAACGTCGATGTTGTACGCGGCGCTGTCGGGCTCGAGCTGGTAGAGAAACCAGAGCCGACCTTGCGCAAAGGACGCAGGCAGGACGTAGACGTCCGCCTCGCCTTCGTTCGACGACGCGTCGGCTTCCTGCGGCGACACCGTGGTCATCCCGGCCGAACCGGCGGCGCTGGGCGTCGTGCGCCTTCGCGCGACTTCGCGACGATGCGTCCACCTGGCCCGCCCGCAGCACTCGCTGTCATCCCCTCGATCGCCGCGACGAACGCGCCGAGCACCGGATGATCGAACAGGACACGGAGTGGAACATCGCGACGGGTCTGATCGCGCACGCGCGACACCATCCGCGTGGCCAACAGCGAATGTCCGCCGAGCTCGAAGAAGTTGTCGTCCACGCCGACACGCGGCACGCGGAGCACCTCGGCCCACACAGCCGCGATCTCCGTCTCGAGCGGTGTGCGCGGTGCATTGAACTCCTTGCTCTCGCCGAGCGCCATCGCATCGACGTCCGGCAGTGCACGGCGAGCAATTTTTCCACTCGGTGTGAGCGGCAGCGCATCGAGCGCGACGTAGCCCGCGGGCAGCATGTAGTCGGGCAGTCGTTCACGACACCACGCCTGCAGCGTGGGCACCGCGTTAGTCGCCTCAGTGCCGTCGCGGAAGACACAATACGCGATGAGCCGCTTGCTCGTGGAGTCGTCGCCACGCAGCGCCACTGCACACGCGGCGATGAGTGGCGAGTCGGACAGCACGCGCTCGATCTCGCCAAGCTCCACGCGAAAGCCGCGGATCTTCACCTGGTCGTCGGCGCGGCCGAGGTAGTCGAGGGTGCCATCGCCGCGCACGCGGGCGAGATCGCCGGTTCGATACAGCCGCGTGAACGCCGCGCCACGCGGCGCCGCAACGAATCGCTCGGCGGTGCGTACGGGATCGTCGAGGTAGCCGTGCGCGAGTGCGAGTCCGCCGAGATACAGCTCGGCCGGCAGGCCATCGGGGACCGGCTCTCCTGCTGCGTCGAGCACGTGGGTGGACACGTTGTCGATCGGCCGGCCGATGGACGGCAGTGCGGGCCAGTCGGCGGGATCGCCACGCATGGTGAGCGACGTGACGACATGCGATTCGGTGGGACCGTACTGGTTCACGAGCTCGACACCGGGCAGTCGCGCAGCGAGTGCACGAATCGCTGCCGTGACGCGCAGTTGTTCGCCTGCGGTGATGATCTCGCGCAGCGAGAATTGAACGTCGATCCCCGCGGCCGCATCGGCGAGATGCTCGAGCGCGATGAACGGCAGGAAGACGCGTTCGATGCTCTTCGCCGCAAGAAGCCTGACCAATGCCGCGGAGTCGCGCCGGGTGTCCTCGTCGACGAGGACGAGCGTGCCGCCGGTGCTCCACGTGCTGAAGAGCTCCTGGAACGAGACGTCGAAGCTGAGCGACGCGAACTGCAGCGTGCGTGTGCTGACGGTGGCGGCCGAGTCTCTCCGCTGCCACTCGAGCAGGTTGACCATCGCGCCGTGGCCCATCGCGACGCCCTTGGGGACACCGGTTGAGCCGCTCGTGTACAGAACGTAGGCAAGGTCGTCCTGCGTAATCGGGCCGGTCTCAAGAGCAGGTCCCTCACTTCGTTCGGGACGACAGACATCTTCCAGAAGGATCGTCTTTGCATGCGCGGGAAGACGCACCGCGCCCGCGGCGCTCGTGAGCAACACACGTGCACGCGACTGCTCCAGCATGTACGCGGCACGCGCGCTCGGATACGCCGGATCGATCGGCACATAGCACGCGCCGGCCGAGAGGATGCCGAGCACGGCGCTCACGACGTCGATCGTGCGTTCAGCGCAGATGGCGACGCGATCGCCGCGACCGACGCCGTTCGCCAACAGGCGCTGCGCGATGACGTCGGCGCGCTCACCGAGCTCGGCGTAGGTGATCTGCGTCGGTCCGAGCTCGACGGCAATGGCGTCAGGAGTCTTCGTGATCTGCGCACGAACGAGCGAGACAGCCGTCGCGCCGGGGTCGCGCGAGACGACTGTCCCCACGCCGCGTGCGAGCGTCGCGCTGCGCTCGGCATCATCCATCAGGGAGAGCGCGTCGATTCCCGCGTCTGGTGTCGCGATCGCACTCGCCACGAGGTGCGCATAGTGTGCAGCGAAGCCCTGCATCGCCAGTTCGTCGAACAGGTCGGCGTCGTACTCGAGCGCGCCGCGGAATCCGGCCGGTGTGTCGTTGAGAATGAGCTGGACGTCGAACTTCGCCGTGTCGCGCGCGCCGGCAAGCTTCGTTGCGGTCACGCCCGTGAGCGCGAAGTCGCTCCCCGAACCGGCGTCCTGCAGCGAGAACAGGGCGTCGAACAGCGGATTGCGTGCGCGGTCGCGCTCGGGCTGCACCGCTTCGACGATCCGTTCGAAGGGAACGTCCTGATTGGCCATTGCGCCGAGCACCGTGTCGCGCACGCGGGTGACGAATTGGCGGAACGATGGCGTGCCACCGGCGTTCGCGCGCAGCACCAGTGTGTTGACGAAGAACCCGATGAGGTTCTCCGTCTCGACCCGCGTTCGGCCGGCGATCGGCGTGCCGACGATGATGTCGTCCGAGCCGGTATAGCGGCGGAGCAGAGCCTGAAATGCGGCGAGCAGCACGACGAACGACGTCACGCCGGCCTCGCGCGCGAGTGCGCGCACGGCGTCGCTCACCTCCGCGGGCACACGGACGGGCACGCGATGCGCCGTCCTCGCGCGATCGGGATCGCGCACGCTGTCGGCAGGCATGTCGAGCGTCGGCAGCGGATGCGCGAGCTGCTTCGTCCAGTATGCGAGCTTCTCGTCGAACGCAGCACCGGTCAGGCGCTCGCGCTGCCAGATGGCGTAGTCGGCGTACTGGATGGGCAGCTCGGGCAGGCTTGGCTGCGCGCCATTCAGCAACGCGCCGTATGCGGCGCCCAGCTCGCGCTGGAGAATGCCGAACGACCATCCGTCCGCGGCGATGTGGTGCGTCGTCAACAGGAGTACGTGCCGATCGTCGCCGAGCTGCGCGAGCGTCGCGCGCATGAGCGGGCCGGTGCGGAGGTCGAAGGGACGGTTACCCTCCTCCTCCACCAACTTCGCGATTGCACTCGCCTGCCCGAATGGCTCGCGCAGGTCGACAATCCGCAGCGCGAAGTCGGACGGCGGATGCACGACCTGCTGTGGCTCACCGTCGCGCGCGTCGAAGGTCGTTCGCAATACCTCGTGTCGCTCGACGAGATACTCGAACGCGCGCTGCAGTGCCGTCGCATCGAGCGGACCGTCGAGCCGCACATTGAGCGGAATGTTGTACGTCGCCCGGCCGGGCTCGAGCTGGTCGAGCAGCCACAGGCGTTGCTGCGCGAACGACGCCGGGAAGACGAACGTCTCGTCCTGCGACATCACTCGACCCTCTCGCGACGATACGCACCACGCGCGACACGCGTGATCCCCGCCTCGACAGCCGGCGCGGCGCGCAGCTCGTCGGCAAGCGCGGCGATCCTCGCCACGGTGCCGCGCTCGAAGATCGCGTGCAACGGCACGCCGATGCTCGCTTCCTGCATGCGCGCGACGATCCGCATCGCCGCGAGCGAGTTGCCGCCGAGATCGAAGAAGCTGTCCTCGGCGCCGACGCGTTCGTGACGAAGCACGTCGCTCATGATCGACGCGACGGCGATCTCCGTCGCCGTGCCCGGCGCCACGAACTCGGCGCGATCGAACGCCTTCACGTCGGGCAACGGCAGCGCGGGCCGGTCGACCTTGCCCGCGGGATTGCGCGGCAGGCGATCGAGCACGACGAACGCAGCCGGCACCATCGCCGGCGGCAGCGCATTGCGCGCAAAGGCACGCAGCGCCGCGGTCGTCACGCCGTTGCCCGCGACGTATGCGACGAGCTGCTTGTTCGCGCCCTCGCCACGCGTGAGCACACACACCTCGCGCACATCGGGCTGCGTGGCAAGCACACCTTCCACCTCGCCCGGCTCGATGCGCACGCCACCGATCTTCACCTGATCGTCGAGGCGGCCAAGGAAGTCGAGTTGTCCGTCGGAGTTCCAGCGCACACGATCGCCCGTGCGATACACGCGACCCTCGGCGAACGGATCGGCGATGAACTTCTCCGCCGTGAGCTCTGGTCGGCCAAGGTAACCACGTCCGACACCAGCGCCGCCGACCCACAGCTCGCCGGACACGCCGGGCGGTGCCAGCGCGCCACTCGGCTCGACGACATACGCTCGCGCGCCACCGATCGCCTTGCCGATGGGCACGACGCCGCGCGCCTCGATCTGGTCGAATGTGTGCGGCGCGAGCACGAACCAGCAGGAGTCGATCGTCGCCTCCGTCGGGCCGTAGCCGTTGTGCAACACGGTGTTCGGGAACGCACGCTTTACGGCACGCGGGAGGTCGGGCGGCATTGCTTCACCACCCACGAACAGGTGGCGCAGGTACTCCACGGGCTCCGTCACCGAATCGACGAGGAGTCGCAGAATCGATGGAACGCTCTCGAGCGTTGCGACCTTCCGGCGACGCACGACATCGAGCACGTAGCGCGGATCGCGACGCATGTCGGGCCGCGCGAGCAACAGGCACGCGCCCATCGCCAGCGTGCCGAACAACTCCGTCACCGACGGATCGAAGCTCAATGCGCTCACTGCCAGCACGACGTCGCCGGGGCCAACGTGGTGGCACCCCTGGATCCACGCCTCGTGATTGGCGAGGTGACGATGCTCGATCTCGACGCCCTTCGGCTTCCCGGTGGAGCCTGACGTGTACAGCACGTACGCGAGCTCCTCCGGCCGCGCACCGTTCGCCAGCGCTTCAGGGTCCGTCGATGCCGGCGTCGATTCGATCAACTCGCGCGCGTCCATCAGCGGCACGTTCGCGGCAGCGCCATTCGCGAGCTGCGAGCGCAGCTCACCGACCTTCGCCGCATCGACGACCACGAGCTTCGCACGCGAATCGGTGATGAGGTACTCCAGCCGGGATACCGGTGCCTCGGGGTCGAGTGGCGTGTACGCGGCACCGGCGGCGAGCACGCCAAGGATCACCGAGAACGTCTCGATGGTCGCGTTGCCGTGCACCGCGACAATGTCGCCACGTGTGATCCCGCAATCGCGCAGCGTCGCCGCGATGCGTGACGCGCGTTCAGCGATCTCGCCATAGGTGACCACACGGCCCGATCCTTCCTCCTCGAAGGCTGGCAGCTGCGGCGACGTTTCGCAGAAGTGCGCGATGGAGGCGGGCAGCGTTTCCCTGCCGTTCAGCAGCGGCATCGGGCGTCCGAGGCTCTGCTCGACGAGCTGGCGACGATCGTTGGCCGAGATGATTTCGTAGTCCGACGCGCGACGATTCGGATTCGCGGCGACGCCCTCGAGCAGCAGCGTCAGCTCCGATATGATGCGCTCCGCGGTCTGCGCGTCGAAGAGATCCGTGCGATACTCGAGCGCCATGCGAAGTCCATTCCGCTGTTCGCCCATCGACAGCGACAGATCCATCTTCGCGATGCCGGCATCCACGCCACGCGCTTCGAGCGTCGCATCGCCGAGCTTGAGCGCCGCACCCTCGTTGTTCTGCATGACGAACATCACCTGCGAGCCCGTCCCCGCCGTGACGACACCGCGCGTCGTGAGCTCTGACGCCAGCTCGGCGAATGGCACATCGGCGTTTTCTGTTCCCGCGAGCGTCGCCTCGCGCACCGCGCGCAAGGCGTCGGCGAACGTGGTGTCGCGATGGAAGCGTACGCGTACGGGCAGCGTCGACGCAAAGTAGCCGACGATGGTCTCCAACTCGGCGCGCGGCCGGCCGGCGGTGGTGGTCTGTACCATCACGTCGTCCTGCACGGCGATGCGATGCAGCAGCGTATGAAACGCGGCAAGCAACACCATGTAGAGCGTGGTGTCGTTCGACGAGGCGAGTGTGTTCAGTTTGTCGAGCAGTGCGAGCGGAAGCAGAACGGTCTTCTTCGCACCGGCAAACCGTGGAACGTCGGGGCGCGGGCGGTCGAGCGGGAGGTCGATCGTCAACGACGCGCCCTCGAGCATCTCGGCCCAGCGATCGACCTGCGACGTGAAGCCGCCGCTGGCGAGCTGGCCGCTCTGCCAGAGCGCGAAGTCACCATACCGCAGCGCGGGTTCGGCAACGTTCGCCGAACCGCCACGCACGATCGTCTCGTACGCCGATGACAGATCGCGCAGCATGATGCCGCGCGCCCACCCGTCGGCGGCGATGTGATGCGTCACCGTCACGAGCAGATGGTCATCCGGTGCGAGCTTGACGAGCATCGCGCGCAGCAATTGATCGCGGCCGAGATCGAACGCCTTGCTCGCGAGCTCACGAGCGAGACGATGTGCCTTGGCGGCGCGCGTCGTCTCGTCGAGCACGGAGAGATCGTGGCGTTCGACACTCACCGGCCGAGCGTCGCGACTCGTCTGCACGAATGCGCCACCGCGCGCCTCGACGACCGTGCGCAGCGCCGCGTGGCGCTGCACGAGCGAGCTCAGTGCAGCGGAGAGCGCGAGGTCGTCGAGCGGTCCGCGAACGCGCCACTGGTCGGCGACGTTGTATGCGCCGTTGCCGGGCGCCGTGCGTTGCACGAGCCAGAGTAGCTCCTGCGCCGGCGTGAGCGGGAAGCTGTCCTGCGCCGAGCGCGTGATGCGGGCCGTGCCCTGCCCGTGTTTTCCACCCGCACCCTCGATGAGCACTGCCAGTCGCGCAATGGTCGGCGCATCGAACAGCGCGCGGAGCGGAATGCGCGGGCCAAACTGGTCGGCGATGCGCGCGAGGACACGCAGCGCGAGCAGCGAATGTCCGCCGAGCTCGAAGAAGTCGTCCTCGACGCCGACGTCGCGATGCAGGATCTCCTGCCAGATCGCCGCGACCGCATGCTCCGTCGGCGTGCGTGGTGCAACGCGCTCGGCGATTGCCGTATCGGTGTCGGCAGGCGCGGCCAGCGCCTTGCGATCGAGCTTGCCATTCGCGTTCATCGGCCACTCGTTCAGCCAGACGAACGCGGTGGGCACCATGAAGTCGGGCAGCGACGTCTTGAGCTGTTGCCTGAGGGCGTGCGGCGTGTGTTGAGCTGCGCCTGGCGCGGCGATGACGTACGCGACGAGCCGCTGGTCGCCCGGCGTGTCCTCGCGCACGAGCACGACGGCGGATTGTACCTCATCGATGCCGGTGAGCGCATTCTCGATCTCGCCCAGCTCCACGCGAAAGCCACGCAGCTTGATCTGCGTGTCGATGCGGCCGAGATATTCGAGCGTGCCATCGGCGCGATAACGTGCGCGATCGCCCGTGCGGTACAGCATACCGCTCGCGTTCACGGCGAACGGGTCGCGAACGAACTTCTCCTCGGTCAGCTCCGGACGGTTGAGGTAACCGCGCGCGAGACCGACGCCACCGATCGTCAGCTCGCCAGGCACGCCGATGGGCACGGGCTGCCTCAGCGCGTCGACGAGATGGATGGTCGCGCCGGTGATCGGCTTGCCGATCGGGACAGCGCCGCCACGCCATTCGCGGAGATCGATGCTCCAGTGCGACGCGTAGACAGTGGCTTCCGTCGGTCCATACAGGTTCGTCACCGGCAGCGTCGGACACACCGCGGCGAGTCTCGAGAGGAGCTCACTCGGCAATGCCTCGCCGCCGAGGAAGAGTCGGCGGAGACGCGGCAATCCGCGTGGTCCGTCGGCGCCTGGCGTCTCGAGCATCATCTGCAGCTGCGACGGCACGAGCTGCAGCAGCGTGATGTCGTGCTTCGTCAGCGCTTCGAGCAGGTACGCGGGATCCTGATGTCCGCCGGGCCGGGCAAGCACGAGACGCGCGCCGCTGACGAGTGGCAGGAAGAATTCCCAGATGCACGCGTCGAAGCTCGCCGGCGCCTTCTGCAACACGGCGTCACGCGTATCGAGCGGGAACTCGGCGCGCATCCACGTGAGGTAGTTGACGACAGCGTGGTGCGGGATCATCACGCCCTTCGGCTTGCCTGTCGAGCCGGAGGTGTAGATGACGTACGCGAGGTTGTCGCGGGCGGGCGGCTGTGGCGTGGTTCCGCTGTCGGGAGCTGCCGCGATCACCGAATCCCAATCGGCGTCCAGGGAGATGAATGAGCAGGCCCTGCCCGTACCCACATCACCGAGCGCAGCGACGGTCCTGCTTTCCGTGAGCACAATCGGCACCGCCGCATCTTCGAGCATGAACGCGAGACGATCCTGCGGATACTCGGGATCGAGCGGCAGATAGTAGCCGCCCGCCTTCAACACGCCGAGCATCGCGACGACCAACTCCACCGAGCGCTCGATGCAGACGCCGACGCCGACATCGGGCCCGACACCATTGCGCACGAGATATCGCGCGAGCACCGTCGCGCGCTCGTGGAGCTCGCGGAACGTCAGCTTTGCGTCTTCCGACTCCACGGCGATCGCATCGGGCGTCCGCGCCACCTGTAACGCGATCTGCTCGTACAGCGACTCGGCCTCGAGCGGCTGGGTGCCGCCGCTGCTCCACGTGTCGAGAATTGAACGCTCGGACGCGGGCAACAGCGGCAGCGTCGACACGCGGGCCTTCGGCTCAGCGACGATCGACTCGAGCAACACCTCGAGCTGTGCGAGCATTCGGTCGATCGTCGATGCGTCGAAGAGGTCGGTGCGGAATTCGAACGCAGCGCGCAGGCCGCCCGCCTGTTCGTGCATGAACAGCGAGAGATCGAATTTCGTCGCGCCACGTGCGGAACCGAACGGCTCGACGCTCAGGCCGGGCAGCTGCATCGTGCGCAGCTCCGCGTCCTGAAGCGTGAACATCGTCTGGAACAACGGCGCGCTCCCCGCTCCCATCGCGCGCTCGCGCAGGATCTCGAGCACGAGCTTCTCGTACGGCACATCCTGGTGCTCGAATGCGCCGAGGGCGACTTCGCGTACGCGGGCGAGCAGCTCGACGAAGGTCGGGTCCTCGTCGAGCTGCGTGCGCAGGACGAGCGTATTCGCGAAGTAGCCGATGATGCTCTCCGTGCCTTCGTTCGCTCGGCCCGCGATCGGCGAGCCGACGACGATGTCGCCCTGACCGCTGTATCGCGCGAGCAGGACATCGAACGCGGCGAGCAGGGTCATGAACAGCGTGGTGTCGTTCGCCTTGCTCAACGCACGCAACTTCTCGAGTAACGCCGACGGCAGCATGCGGGACCGTGCGTCGCCCTCGAAGCTCGGCGTCGCCGGGCGAGGGCGGTCGGTCGGCAGCTCGAGCACAGCTGGTGCATCGCGCAGCTGGCCGCGCCAGTAGGCGAGGAGCGTTTCCAGTCGCTCGCCCTGCAGGGTGTTCCGCTGCCATATGGCAAAATCGCCATACTGGAGCGCAACCGGCGACAACGAGACGTCGCCGCCGGTGCGGTAGGCGTCATAGAGCTCCGACAGCTCGCGCAGCAGGATGTTGCGCGACCACGCGTCCGATGCGACGTGATGTGATTCGAGCAACAACACGTGGTCGTCGTCAGCGAGACGAATGAGCGTCGACCGGAGCTGCGAGTCCTTCGTGAGGTCGAACGGCCGGCGCGTCAGTTCGCGCACCCTCGCCACGGCATCAGCTTCCTTCATCCCCAGCACGCTGAGCGTCACCTCGCTCGGCGCATGCACGACCTGACGCAGCTCGCCATCGACCATGTCGAATGTCGAGCGCAATACCTCGTGACGTGCGACGATCTCGCTCAGCGCACGACGCAACGCCGCAACGTCCAATGCGCCACGCAGCCGAGCCGTGCGTGGCACGTTGTAGCCATGCATGCCCGGATTCGCGCGGTCGAGCAGCCAGAGCAGCTCCTGCGCGAACGACATCGGCACTGGGGCGCCGATCGGCCGTGGATCAATGCCCGCTGGACGCGCAACTGTCTGCACCTCGCCGCGCGAGCGATCGAGCTGTGCGCGCTGCTCGGGCGTCAGCGCAGCAAGGCGACGCTCGAGCTCAGCGCGACGCTCGGCGAGGTGATCGCGACCTTTCGTCATGTCGGCTCTGTGGACAGCGCGCTGACCGCGGCGAGCTGCATCTCGAGCTCGACCAACTCGGCGAGATCGGCGATGGTGGGTGCGTCGAACAGCGAACGCAGTGGCAGGCGCACGCCGAACTTCCGGCTCAACTTGCCGAGCACGCGAATGGCGAGCAGCGAATGTCCGCCGAGCACGATGAAATTCTCCGTGACGCCGACCGTCTCCTTCTTGAGGACGTCCGCCCAGATGAGCGCGATGGCCTCCTCGGTCGGAGTGCGCGGCGCGACATACGCGTCCGCTTTTGCCTCGGACGTCTCGGCCGGATCGGGCAGCGCTTTCCGGTCGATCTTGCCGTTGGCGCTGAGCGGCATCGCATCGAGCATCACAATCGCCGATGGCACCATGTAATCGGGCAACCGCAACTCCAACCAGGCTTTCAGGGTGTCCGGGTTCGTGAGCTGACTATGGGCCTTCGCGTAGTCGGCGACCGTCTTCGGGACGACGTACGCAACGAGCTCCGGGCGAACGAGCGCAACTGCCTGCGCAACTCCGGGATGTTCCACGAGGACATGCTCGATCTCGCTCAGCTCGACACGATAGCCACGAATCTTGACCTGGTCGTCGGCGCGGCCGAGGAACTCGATCGCACCGTCGGGCAGGCGTCGCACGCGATCGCCGCTGCGATATGCACGCTCGTCATTTCCCAGGTCGACAAAACGCTCCGCCGTGAGGTCGTCGCGCATGAGGTAGCCGCGCGTCACGCCGTGGCCGGAGATGTACAGCTCACCAGGAACTCCAATCGGCGTCGGCTGGCGATGACCGTCGAGCACGTGGAGCTTCGTATTCGCGAGCGGTCGGCCGATGGGCACGGTCTGCGCCCCGGCATTCCGGCTC
Source organism: Gemmatimonadaceae bacterium (assembly GCA_039915865.1). Classification (GTDB taxonomy): domain Bacteria; phylum Gemmatimonadota; class Gemmatimonadetes; order Gemmatimonadales; family Gemmatimonadaceae; genus AG11. The sequence goes on from JBDSML010000058.1 coordinate 43,643, forward strand.
TCGCGCACCGACGCAGACGTC